>PMIG01000067.1:741-3663 GCA_003157055.1 Bacteroidales bacterium
TATAAAACTGCTGATTTAAAATGTTTGATAATACATTAAGATTTAAAGTTCCATTAGAAAATCCGTATGGCAGAAGATTTGTGATCACTGATATTCATGGTTGTTATAAATCATTTAAAAGTTTACTCAATAAAATCAGCTTATCGAAAGCAGACCATCTTTTCCTATTGGGAGATTATATAAACAGGGGACCTTGCAGCCAACTGGTTTTAGATTTAATTTTAGATTTATTAGATAGTGGATATCAAATATTCCCACTTAGGGGGAATCATGAACAATTATTGCTTGATTCTAAAACAAGGCAACAGATAGAAAATACCCCTCAAATGCCAAAACTGCATAAATATAAAGGGTTATTAAATGAAAATGGCAGCTTAAAAACAAAATACTTAGATTTCATTAACACCCTTCCATATTACTTTGAATTGAATAATTACTTTCTGGTTCATGCTGGTTTTAATTTTGATCAAAATAATCCTTTTAATGATTATTTCAGTATGTTATGGATCACAGAATTTAAAATCAAGAAGGAAATTGTTGGAACAAAAAAGATAATCCATGGGCATATACCAAATGATTTAAATGTAATTTTAAAATGTCTGGACAATAAATCACAAATAATTTCCTTAGACAATGGCTGTTACATTAAAAAGGACAGGCAAAAAGGAAATTTATTATGCTTAGAACTAGATAGTTTGGTTTTATCTATTCAAAATAACATTGAAGAGTAATTATTAATCCAGAAAGCTCCGTCTATTTTATTTCATTAAAAGACAGGAAGATTGACAAAGTCAAATTTGATTCAGAAATAATAAAGCAAACGATTTACAGATGAGTGTTCTGACGGTAGAATTATTCCATTAGTTCAAATGCAGCCCAGTAAAAAGGTTCATATTTTTTATGCATGATGATTTGCGCTGTTTTAAACCCTTCTCTTATTGTCATCCCGCTAAGACAATTTGAATAAAAAAGCTTCATTAATTCAGATGTCTGGTAATCAGGGACTTGCCAAAGGCTCATTATCGTATATTGTACTCCTGCCATTTTAAAGGCACGCCGTAATCCATAAACACCTTCCGATCCTTTTATATCCCCGAGCCCAGTCTCACAGGCCGATAGGACCACCAATCTGGTATTGCTGAAATTCATGTTTGACACCTCGAAGGCTGTCAGATTTCCATCTTCTACCCCCTGGATTGGAGGAAGATTCTTCCATACACGGCTTGCTCCGGCAAACAGGATTCCTGACCGGAACAAAGGATTCACTGAATGAGTATAAATAGGCCCGCTTGGGGAAAATGAACCTGACTTTTGTTTATTCTCAGCGCCAGATGATTGATTCTGAAAGAAGAAACCGTGAGTCGCAATATGTATTATTTCTGGTGACTTTTTACTTTCCGATAGTGATTCGAAAGATTCTCTTGTCGCATCGGCTCCTGTAAAAATAGCAGCATCAATCTGCTTTGATTTGAAAAGCTTACTAATATCTGTAACCTCTGTTAAAGTCCCTTCGAGATATGGCCAGCTTATTTCGCCTCGTATTTCATCAGATGCTGTCAGGCTCCGGCTTACCGGAAGCTCATTTTCAGATTTATTATAATGCCGGGTGGCAGATACCAGTTTCATACTATCAGCATCATATTCAATTCCACCAAATAATGCTACTTTAGAATCACCTGTAATGAAAAAATCATCCCTTTTATTTCCAACCAGAGCTCTCGTGCTTCCTACAATAACAAGATTATATGTGTCTATCAAGAAAATACTGTCTGACACCGCTAATGCATTAAAAGCAACTTTGTTAAGCAATCCGCTGGGAGCTATGTAAATAGTCTTTACATTCTTCAGTAAACTGTCAATTGGTTGCCAGACAATCTGGTAAAGAGAATTGGGTGTCATGCCTGTCTTATCATTCGATCCCTGGTTCGATCGGACGTTATATATCTGGTTAATATAATAAGGGTTATCGGTTGCCTTTGGTGTTGAAACTATATCCTTGATCTGTTTTTCTTCAAAGAGGTAAACCATTTTGGGATACTTATAGCCTTTGCGCAGGACTAATGCACAATAGAAAGTACTATCTGTCCATTTCCTGTTGTAGAACCTGAAATCCACAAACTCTATAGCAGCTTCGTCTGGTTTAAGAGCATTCTGAACCTCCTGCCAGGTGATCCTTCTCGGGCCTTTCAGGTCATTGATTCCCGGAAGATCTTTTCCCCTCGACATAATACTCTTTTCAAGGCTGTCAGAAACATTTTCAAGACTATCGGCATTAACTTTCCTTTCGGAGATCGGTTGGGTGTACAGCAAAGATAGTCGCTGATGAATATCCCTGAAATGATCGTAAGACCTGATTAATGAACTGTCATTGCTGCCATATACAGCTTGTCTTAAAGTCGTATTACTGAGCAGGAGTAATCCTTTATGAGCAAGTTCGTTGTCGTACGAAACGCCTGCCAGGGAGGGATCGCCGGAGTTTCTTTTAAGAAAGAATGAATTATATGATTCAAAATTGCGGTTTATTATGTTATTTATAAACTGCTCTTTTTGAGTTTCAGAAAGGAATGTGAAATTATTATGTATCTGGTTGTTTAAGTTATCATTTGCTGACTGGATAAAAGACCAGGCTTTTGAATAATCACCCAGGCTTTCATATAATCCTGCCAGGTGATTCAGAGTTTTTGCATAGTCGGGATGCGCCGGGCCAAGAACCTTTTTTTGAATATTCAGAGCTTGCATGTATAAGGGTTCTGCTGTTAAATAATTGCCAAGATCTTCATATAATCCTGCAAGGTTATTTAAATAGATTGCATAGTCAGGATTCTCAGTGCCCAATGCTTTTTTAGTGATATTCAGGGCTTCTATTAATAAAGGTTCAGCCTTTGAATAATCGCCCGATTCTTTATATAATGCTGCGAGGTT
>PMIG01000033.1 GCA_003157055.1 Bacteroidales bacterium
ATATTCAACCTCTTTCCATCCTTTCAGAGACTCTTCAACAAGTATCTGGTTTGAATATGAAAAAGCCTTTGATGCAAGCGTTCTTAATTCTTCAGAATTCGAAGCAAAACCGCTTCCCTGTCCACCAAGAGTGTATGCAGCTCTTATTATAATGGGGTATCCGAGCTTGTCTGCCGCTTCAATAGCTTCATTAACTCCCGATACTGCAATACTGCTAGGTGTCTTAACATCTATTTCATCAAGTCTTATGACAAAAAGCTCCCTGTCTTCAGTATCCATAATAGCCGTTACAGGTGTTCCAAGGACCTTCACATTATATTTTTCAAAAACGCCGGATTTGTAAAGTTCTGTTCCACAATTGAGAGCTGTCTGCCCTCCAAATGATAAAAGGATACCATCGGGTCTCTCCCTGGCAATCACCTTTTCAACAAAATATGGAGTAACAGGAAGAAAATAGATTTTATCAGCAAGTTCTTCAGATGTTTGTACTGTTGCAATGTTAGGATTTATAAGAACCGTTCTGACATCTTCTTCTTTTAGTGCTTTCAAAGCCTGGGAGCCGGAGTAATCAAACTCACCTGCTTCACCTATTTTCAATGCTCCTGAGCCCAGGATTATTACCTTTTTTACATCATCTTTCATCATCCGGATTTGAGGTTCAAAAATAATATAATTTTTTAATTAGACTTTGCAATTATGAAAAAATGCATATATTTGCAAAATATATGCATAAATATGCAAAAAACTAAAAGACTTCTGGTTATAGAGAAGATTATTTCTGAAGAAAACATTTCAACTCAGGAAGAATTGCTCAGAAAACTGAAAGGGAAAGGGATAAGCTGTACGCAGGCTACACTGTCCCGCAATTTAAGGCAATTGGGTGTCGGACGGATACCTGATGGTGCAGGAGGTTACAAGTATTCTTTATCTGAAAACAACAGACGTTCGGAAAAATCTTCAATGAAACTTAATATTGTACCTGTTATACAGGATATAGTTGAAGCAAAAGGACTTATGGTAATGAAGACTATTCCCGGAAATGCAAGCAACACGGCATTTTTCATCGATGGAGCAGGAAGATATGAAATAGCAGGAACAATTGCCGGTGATGATACAATTCTGATAATCCCCAGAGATGGAATCACCATTCAGCAGGTTCATACATGTCTCGAAATTATTCTTCCGGGAATTCATGACCAGATAAAAAGTAGAAAGTAAAAAAGATAAAAGTAAATTCATGTAACTACTGTTTAAATCCACCCCCTTTCTTATTTCCCCCAAGGGGGAAAAGATTTAACTCCTTCCCCATCTGGGGGAAGGTTGGGAAGGGGGTAAAAAATGACAAATAAGAAAATTATATAGTAATTATTCAACTCAATTTATAAAAAAATGAAAGAAAAGGTAGTTCTTGCCTATAGTGGCGGTTTGGATACATCGGTAATCCTTAAATGGTTAATTGAAAAAAATTATGAAGTCATCGCATTTGTGGCTGATGTGGGTCAGGCTGATGATTTTGAAGAGTGCAGGAAGAAAGCATTATTGCTCGGGGCTTCAAAAGTTATTATTGCAGATCTGAAAAGGGAATTTGTTGACGGGTATGTTCTTAAAGCTATTATGGCAAATGCAATTTATGAAGACAGATACCTCCTTGGTACAGCTCTGGCCAGGCCATTGATTGCAAAAAAGCAGATAGAGGTTGCCAAGGCTGAAGGCGCTACCGCTGTCGCACACGGGGCAACGGGTAAAGGAAATGACCAGGTAAGATTTGAATTGTGTTATTATGCACTCATGCCAGGTGTTAAAGTTATTTCTCCCTGGAAGGACAAGGAATTCCTTGCAACATTTAAAGGAAGAACAGATCTTCTTAAATATGCTTCCGAGAAGAAGATCCCGGTAAAGGCAAGTATCGATAAGCCTTACAGTGAGGATGATAACCTCATGCACATCAGTCATGAAGCCGGGATACTTGAAGATCCCATGTATACCCTTAACAAGAATATGCTGGAGAAGATGGTCATGCCTCAGGATGCACCTGATAAAGAAACAAGGATAGTAATTCATTTTAAAAATGGTCTGCCTGTGAAACTTGTCAATAAAGAGGATGGTACCGTAAAAGAGGACTCCTATGATATGTATGTATATCTTAATGAACTTGCCGGTAAAAACGGGATCGGACTTCTTGATATGGTTGAGAACAGATTCGTTGGTATAAAATCGAGAGGAGTTTATGAAACCCCCGCAGCAACCGTATTGCACATAGCACATAAGGATATTGAGGGAATAGCTATGGACAGGGAGGTAATGAGACTTGTAAATATGCTTACTCCAAAGTTTGCCGAGATCATTTATAACGGCTTCTGGTTCAGTCCTGAAATGGATTTTCTCATGGCAGCTATAGAAAAGAGTCAGGAACTAATCGATGGAAGCGTTCATTTATGTCTATATAAAGGGAATGTACTTATAGAAGGCAGAGAATCACCCTCATCATTATATGACAAAAAACTATCAAGCATGGATATTGAAGGTGGATTTGATCAGACTGACAGCAAAGGATTTATCAGGATCAATGCTATAAGACTAATGGCCCACAGAGCTATTATTGAAGCGAGTCAGAAAAAATAGACCCCCTCCCGCTTTGCGGGAT
>PMIG01000260.1 GCA_003157055.1 Bacteroidales bacterium
AGTGAACTTACTCTTGACCAGATTAGTAAGATATACACCGGAAAAATCAGAAACTGGAAAGAACTTGGTGGCAATGATGCGGAGATAAGACTCTATGGTCGTGAAAATAGTTCAGGGACTTATACTTATCTTCATGATGAGGTTGTGAAAGATGATTATGCTTCAACAGTGCAGTCACTTCCAGGAACTGCTGCAGTTGTTAACGCAGTAAAAAAAGATGTTAATGGCATAGGTTACGGTGGCGCCGCATATGCTGTTGGTGTAAAATATGCAAAAGTGAAAAAAGATGCTAATAGTACCGGTTATATTCCATCTCCTGAGAGCATTGCAAAAAGTGAATATCCTATCACCAGGTATCTGTATATGTACTTAAGGAACAGACCAACAGGCGAAACAAAGAAATATATTGATTGGATCTTAAGTTCAGAAGGACAGAGGGTAGTTACAGAAGTTGGTTACTTTCCTGTAAAATAGTAAACTTTGAAGTTAGAATTTTGGGTAGAAATCAGACTTGTCAGGAAAAACACTGACAAGTTTGACATTTTATTAAGTACAAAATTAAGTTGAAACAATATTGAGATTGATTTGAAATAATGTACTTTGTTTAAAGCTCCCGTGATGGTGAAATATATGAAAAAAAACAAAACACAGGAAATAATTTCTTTTGCAATAAAGAAATTCAGGTTTTCCGACTGGTTTGCTGAAAGGTTTATAAAGGTTGTGGCTTTCATGTCAATTACCTTTGTCGCCCTGATTTTTATTTTTGTATTTCGTGAAGCTTTTCCGGTTTTCAGAATGGATGTAAAACAAAAGATTGGTTCTGTAGACCTTGTTCAGGAAAAATACGGCGAAGAAGAGGCAACTCCGGCAACAGCAAATCCGGTTTCCGGGTCAGCCATCAAGGTCAGCAAACCCTCCTCAACTTTGCTTTCCAACGTGTGGATGCCGGTATCAGATAACCCTCGATATGGCCTTATCCCTTTATTTTTTGGGACTTTGAAAGTAACTTTGATCGCCTTGTTGTTTGCTGCTCCAATTGCCATACTTGCAGCAATATATACTTCGATGTTTGCAAAACCGTGGATAAGGGAAATTATCAAGCCAGCAATTGAGCTTCTTGCGGGTTTCCCATCGGTTGTAGTCGGATTTTTTGCGCTGATGGTGCTTGCTACTGTCTTTCAGGATATCTTCGGCTATGCCAGCCGTCTTAATTCATTTGTAGGTGGCTTTGCAATGAGCCTTGCTGCAATACCGGTTATTTATACAATTACTGAGGATGCATTGACGGCGGTACCAAAAACTTATATTGAGGCCAGTCTCGGACTGGGTGCAAGCAGAAGGCAAACAGCTTTTCATGTTGTTTTGCCGGCAGCTGTGCCTGGAATTTTTGCGGCTGTAATTCTTGGTCTTGGGAGGATATTCGGGGAAACAATGATAGCACTTATGGCAACCGGAAATGCAGCGCTGACTTCAATTAATCCTTTTGAATCTGTAAGAACTTTATCGGCAACTATCGGGGCTGAAATGGCAGAGGTGGTTTTCGGTGACACTCATTATAGCGTATTGTTCCTTATTGGCTCGTTGCTTTTCATTTTTACTTTTGCGCTTAATGCAATAAGTGAGTTTTATTTTAAAAACCTTGTAATCAGGAAATATCAATCAAAAAAATAGAGCTGTTTGAACCGCATTGTTATTTAATTAACACTAAAAAGGGCAATAGAAACACACTAATGAACAGAAATCGCAAAGATATAATTATTGAAAGTCTCACAGGGATTTCCGTTCTGTTGATCATTTTCATCATCATATCAATTCTTGCTATCACCATAAAAGGCGGATGGCCAAACCTGAGCTGGAAATTTTTAGTAGAATTTCCGAAAGACGGAATGACAAAGGGAGGGATATTTCCTGCTATAGTCGGAACAGCGCTTATGACCCTTATAATGGCAGTTGCTGCGGTTCCATTCGGAGTTATAACTGCTATCTATCTTGCTGAGTATGCCAGGGAGAATTCCGTATTCGCAAAAACTATCCGTTTTGCTGTAAAAACTCTGGCAGTCGTTCCTTCAATAATCTTTGGTCTTTTCGGGCTGGGATTTTTTATCGGGTTCATTGGACAAAACATGGATAAAATATTCAATGGTGGGGTAATGAAATGGGGCCAGCCCAGTATTTTATGGGCAAGCCTTACGATGGCCCTGCTTACATTACCCGTAGTAATTGTCTCGGTAGAAGAGGCGATCCGCACAATTCCCGTTGAAATGAGGGAAGCGAGTCTGGCCCTTGGAGCCACCAAATGGCAGACAATAAGAAGAGTTGTATTGCCCGGTTCCGTAACAGGCATCCTGACAGGAACGATCCTTGCAATAAGCAGAGGGGCAGGTGAAGTTGCACCCATCCTTTTTACGGGCGCGGCGTACTATCTCGCCGATCTGCCTCACTCGCTAAGCGACCAGTTCATGTCTTTGGGTTATCATATTTATATAATGTCGACCCAGTCTGCTAATGTTGACGCGACTCTGCCGATCCAGTTTGCGACTACGTTGGTGCTTCTGCTTCTGACCTTTTCGCTGAATGCAGTTGCCGTTGTGTTACGATACAGAATTAGAAAAAAAGCTAAATAAAAAACTTAATGGAGGATTTAAAAGTAAAGGTAACGGACCTTTCATTGTTCTACAGTAATAATCAGGCTTTAAAGAATATCACAATGGATATTCCTGAAAAGAAAGTCACAGCATTTATTGGTCCCTCAGGCTGCGGAAAATCGACTTTTTTGAGAACACTTAACAGGATGAATGACCTTATTGATAATGTCAGGATTGAAGGTGAAGTTCTTATTGACGGTGTAAACATTTATGACAGGGATATTGATGTCGTCAATCTCAGGAAAAAAATCGGAATGATATTCCAAAAATCGAATCCATTCGCAAAATCGGTCTATGAAAATATCGCATTCGGACCAAGAATTAACGGAATAACCCAGAAGAGCAAGCTCGATGAAATCGTCGAGTTTTCTTTAAAACAAGCTGCGATCTGGGATGAGATGCAGGGTAGGCTGCACAATTCCGCATTAAGTCTTTCAGGCGGCCAGCAGCAGAGAATATGTATTGCCCGTTCTCTCGCTGTAAATCCTGAAATAATCCTTATGGATGAACCCGCAAGTGCTCTTGATCCAATCTCTACCGGGAAAATCGAGGAGTTAATACATGACCTGAAGCAGAAATATACGATTATAATTGTAACTCACAATATGCAGCAAGCTGCGCGGACAAGCGATTTAACCGCTTTCTTTTACCTTGGAGAACTGGTTGAGATAAACAAAACCGAGACTATCTTTTCAAATCCAGGCAAAAAACAAACCGAAGATTATATCTCAGGTCGCTTTGGTTAGTAGACCCTGACCCTTTATTTAGGAAGTGTGAACAGGAATTCAACACCTCCACCTGTTCTTTTCCTTACAGAAATATCACCCTTGTGAAGAATAACGGCATTCTTAACTATGGCCAGACCGAGTCCTGTACCTCCGCTCTTTCTCGACCTTCCGGAATCGATCCTGTAAAATCTTTCAAACACCCTTGGCAGATGCTCTTCTAATATACCACCACCATCATCAGAAAAGATGAAATGATGGAATTCCTTATCATTGTTATATACTGCGATCTTTACCGTTGTATTTTCTCCTGCATAATTCACTGAGTTCTCAAGGAGGTTCTGGAATATTGAAAGAATAAGCGACCTGTTCCCAGTAACTGTTACATCTTCCATGTTTTCAACTATGATTTTCATCATTTTAGAGTCAACGGCTGACTTGAAATTGTTACGGACTTCTTCAATTATTCCCCCTATGTTTACTTTTTCTACAGTGAAGCTGTTACCGGCTTCTTCAATCTTGTTTAGTACTGAGATATCATTTATAAGTGCTGTAAGCCTGTCACTTTGCGCAAGGGCTTTCTCAAGGAAATACCTGAGCTTTTCAGGAGGGATTGCAGGATCATTAAGAAGAGTCTCAAGATAACCCTTCACAGAAGCAACAGGAGTTTTTAATTCATGGGCAATATTTGAAGTCATTTCCTGCTTTATGATTTTATTCTGCTCAGATTCAGTAATATCGCTTACAATCACTTCAAAATTGTTATCATGGAATGCAACACACTGGACCCTGAAGAATTTGCCGTTCTTTCTGATAGTATAATGCATTTTAGGCAGGTCTGCTGAATGAATTGTTTCTGCTGAATGTTGATCGATGAAATCACCTACCTTCCTGAACTCTTCGATCCTGAAAAAGCCAGTGGTTGAAATTGAAAGCTCACCTGAAACGAGGTTCATGTAATGAATGAAATGATTGTTGGCAAGTATCTTTGACTTATCTGCACCAAAGAAAGCAATGCCCTCATTAAGTGCATTCAGGTGGCTGAACAGCTTTTCCTTTTCTCCGGCAAGATCGTTTTTAGCTTTGAGCAGGTTGTTGTATATATCAAGGATCTCTTCACCAATTATACCAAGTTCATTCCTGGGGAACTTCTGATGGAAATCAAACGGTTCATTATTACCGATCCTCACTGCGAAATCCTTAAGCTTTGTTACAGATTCAGAGAATTTATTTGTAACAAGGAGCATTATCAGCCAAATGACAATAAACGTGATGATGATTATGGGAAGGAAATATTTTTTAGCCTTAAGAAAGTTCATGATTGTAATATCATATATTACTGCTGCCCTGATATAATAGCTGCCATAATACCTGGAGTAATAATAAAACGGTTGCCCTGTTGTCCCTGACTTTCTTATTGCTGTGCCGAAATCAGAATAAAGGGATTCGTTTATTTCAGGCCTTTTAAGATGATTCTCCATGATTTTCCAGTCGTGGACAAAGCTGTCATAAAGAACAATTCCTTTCGGATCGATTACAGTCAGGCGGAGGTTGTTCTGCGGCAGGATCTTTGACAGGGAATCAACGAGATGATAATCGCCACTTTTATTGATCGAATTCAGCTTGATATAATTATCTACGATCTGGGTGTATTTTTCAAGCTCATCATTAAGTGTATTTATCCTGAACTCCTTCTCCCTGATATAGAGATATGAAAGAATTACCATAGTGAAAACAGCGAAAATCAGGGAATAATAAGAGAAGATTACATTCCTGAATTTATGTCGATTCGTTAGCATTTAGGCAGCTGTTATATTGTTTCAAAGTAATATCCGTAACCAGTTTTATTTTTCAGATTTTCTCCGTATTTGCCCAGCTTGGCTCGTATCCTGGCAATATTGACATCGACTGTTCTGTTGGTTACAATGACATCGCTAGTCCAGATGATATCAAGAATTTCTTCCCGCGAATATAGTTTTCCGGGATTCCGGATAAGAAGACTGATTATTTCAAACTCCTTTTTTGTGAGATCTATTGGCTCACCCTCAATTACAAGTCTTTTCCTTCCCGGATCAAGCCCGATATTTCCCGAGTGGATAATTTTATTCTCTGATTTTACCGGCTTTTGACCTCTTTTTACTACTGCCTTTATCCTTGCTGTCAGCTCATTAATTGAAAAAGGCTTGGAAATATAGTCATCAGCGCCAAGGCTGAATCCTGTAAGCAGATCATTTTCAGTATCTTTTGCAGTAAGGAATATAATGGGTACATTGTCGTTAAGCTCCTTCCTGAGTTTATCTGCCATTTTAAAGCCTGACATCGGACCCATCATTACATCAAGAAGAAGAAGATCAAATTCATTAAGAGGTTTCTTTAATGCCTCTTCTGCTGAATGAGCCACATCAGTTACAAACCCCTCATTATTCAGATTATACTGAAGTATCTCACAAAGATCCTCTTCATCATCA
>PMIG01000322.1:0-1238 GCA_003157055.1 Bacteroidales bacterium
ACTTCCCCCGGAGGTGCAGGACAAACGGCAATAGGTTCAGCTGTATCGGCTTCTTATATGCTTACCAATTCGGATATTGGTTCTTATATAGGATTCTCTGTAACGCCATCATCTTCAGCAGGATCTGTCCCCGGAAGCCAGGCTACAACTGCAGTCTGGACCGGACCTGTAGTTGCCAACAGCGCTCCTGTGGCATCATCTGTAAACATACTCGGGAATTTAAGTGTAAACAATACACTTATTGGGACATACACATATTCAGATGCAGAAGGCAATGCGGAAGGGACTTCTTCATATCAATGGTACACGGCAACCTCTTCCGGGGGAGCCGGCCAGACACCTATCAGCCTGGCTACCCAGATATCTTACCAGCTGACAAATGCCGAGTCGGGTAAATACATTGGATTCTCAGTAACTCCATCTGCAATCGCAGGGACAACTCCCGGCACACCGGTAATTTCCCTATGGGAGGGTCCTGTTATTAATAATCCTCCTGTCGCTTCCTCATTAAGCATAACAGGATCTCTCAATGTTAACGGTGTTCTCACCGGCCATTACACTTATTCAGACAGCGAAGGCGATATTGAATCAGGATCTTCTTATGAATGGCTGAGCAGCACAACTTCCGGAGGAACATATACTGCTATTCCCGGTGAAACGGGAATAAGCCACCAGATAACTATGAGTGAGCAGGGACTCTATTTCAAGTTCAGCGTTACACCCGGGGCCGCTACCGGAACGACAACAGGGACAAAGGTTATAAGCAGTTCATATATCGGACCTGCAAATTCTCAGCCCTATGCCGATGGAGTCC
Organism: Bacteroidales bacterium; assembly: GCA_003157055.1. Lineage (GTDB taxonomy): Bacteria > Bacteroidota > Bacteroidia > Bacteroidales > VadinHA17 > LD21. The sequence continues at coordinate 815 of PMIG01000322.1, forward strand.
TGGTTTCCGGAACAACATTCGTAGGCTCGGTGCTTACCGGAGTCTATTCATACCATGATCCCGACTCCGATCCTGAAGGTACATCACTGTACCAGTGGTATCGAGGTCCGGATCCAATAGCCTCTGCCACTGCACTTACATATACCCTTGTTATTTCAGATGTAGATCAGAATATCACTTTCAAAGTTACACCTGTATCGGCCGGATCAGTCATTCCGAATACAGGTCTTCTCGTTGCTTCCGCAGCCGTTGGTCCTGTTACCGACCCGACATCGACACCACCTCAGGCAACTAACCTTTGCATTGACGGAACAAGGACAACCGGTTTGCAGCTTACAGGGAAATATGAGTATATGAACAAGTATGATGAGGAAAATTCCAAATACCTTTGGTTCAGGCAGAAGACACTTCTTAAATCAGGTAC
>PMIG01000322.1:1270-5443 GCA_003157055.1 Bacteroidales bacterium
GTTTTCTCTGGCCCAGGCGTTACTAATGGTTTATTTTACCCGGTAACTGCAGGCATTGCCGGGAGTCCCTATACCATACAATATGTTCTTAACGTGGGCACCACAACAACGTGCTTCCAGAAAGCATTTACTTCTTTCCAGGTAAAACCGGTTGTCGTTTACTTCGAGGGAATCAAAAGCAAGTACTGCGATAACAACCTGCCTGCCACCGTATATGTCAGAAACTTGCCGACTGGTTCAACCATCAAGATTTTCTCAATTACAGATGCTGCCAGTAACCTGACGGAGATTAATGATACCACTGCAGTATTTGATCCCGACCAGATGCAGAGCGGAGATAAAAAGGATACCATATATTATACTTATTCCGACGGAACAACAGTCATCAGGATAAAGCAAGCTCTTGTGATCGATCATATTGGAGTCATTACGATGGGAGGACTTGCCCCCGGATCGCAGATATGCAGCAATACAACCCCCTTCGAAATTTATCCTTCGCGGGTCGGAGGAGTCTTTACGGGTCCTGTTTTAGCTGGTAAGTTTGATCCATCCTTAGTGACAGCAATGGGAGATACAACCGTTAAATATGTATATACAAGTACAACCGGATGCACGGCGACAGTCATTATTCCTGTAACCGTAAATGCTTCGCCGACAGTTAGCTTTGCTCCGGCTGACTCATGTATAACCAGCAGTATGGATACCACCAGGTTCCTTAATTATACCGTTTCGCCCGACCCGGTCAAAACATGGTTCTGGGAATTTACGGATGGAGCAAACGTGATACCAAGCTATGAGCAGGAGGCTTCATACCTTTATAAGACGGGAGGCCTTCATAAAATTGCCCTTTCAGCGACCACAATTAAGAATTGCAAGACATCCAGGGAGATTACCGTTGATCTCGGTGTCAAGCCAAAAGCCGGATTTACCTGGAAGAATGAATGTTTCCATGCAGGCGACTCACTTCTGTTAAAGGATAATACAACTTCTGCCTCAGTCATTGTTTCACGGAGCTGGAACTTTTACGACGGAGACTCGCTTCATACTTTAATGACTTTCAAGTATCCCCAGAAATCGACAGGATTCCTTAAGGTTCAATATATAGTCAAGACAGCCTATCGCGGATGCCATGATACGATTACAAGGAATATTTTCATCAGGCCCTCAGTAACTTTAAATCCTGCTATTCCTTATGAGGAGACGTTCGAAGGAGGAAACGGAGGTTGGGTGAAGGACTACAATAATACTAACGAATGGACATTCGGAGCGCCAATCCGTACCGATATCAAAAAGGCATATTCCGGAACTAATGTGTGGTATACAGGGATTAACTATTCAATTCAGGATACTGCCTTCTATTCGATCATTTCACCCTGTTTCGACTTTACTTCCATTGAAAGGCCAATGATAAGCATGTGGCTCTGGAAAAGATTCGACAGAGACAGGAATGGTGCTTCGTTGCAATATAAGATCGGCGATGACGGATCATGGGAATATACAGGTACAATCGAGGATGAGGGGATTAAATGGTTTAATTCAGCTCTTATCGGGAAGCCGGGAGGAAACCTGCTTGGCTGGACAACCAAGCAATCACCCGATACCTCATGGGTTCAGTCCAGGCACGGAATAGACATGCTCCGGGGTCAGAAAGACGTGAAGTTCAGGATCGTTTATGCTTCCGACGGCTCATCAAAGAATAACGATGGAATAGCAGTTGATGATATCTGGATTGGAGAGAGAAGCAGAACCGTTCTTTTCGAACAGTTTACAAACTCATCCAACATTGCAAACAAGGATGCTGATATTGTTGTTGATACAATCATGGCACATGCAGGTAAAGACGTCATTAATATAAGGTATCACACAAATTTCCCCGGGTACGATCCGTTTAATGCTGAAAACCAGGCCGACGTAAGCGCCCGCGTCCTCTACTATGGACTTACGGAGACTCCTTATTCATTTGTCGACGGCGGATTTAACTCTTCAGAGAATGATTATGCCGGACTCTATGATTATAATCTGGCAACACCAGATACAAATGCAGTCCGCAGGAGAAGTCTCGTAGATCCTCTCTTCAGGATTTCAGTGACTCCGGATGTGTCGGGAGGAATACTTACCGTCAATGGAAAGATAACCGCCCTGGGGAAAGTAGATGCAGAAAACCTGACATTGTATATAGCTGTTACTGAAAAGGAAAACACTGATCATACAGGCGCTAACGGCGTTAAAATATTCTATAACGTATTCCGCAAGCTGATGCCTGATGGAGGAGGAATCAACCTGAAGAAAAGCTGGATCAAGGATGAAGAGTTTACTATTCCGGCCCAGTCGTGGATAATACAGAAGATTAAAAACTCATCCGACATCGAGGTTGTAGCATTCCTTCAGAATAACATAACCAAGGAGGTTTACCAGGCAGCTTCACAGGTTAAGCTGAACATTGTGACAGGTATTGAAAACCATTTTACCGGTTCATCAAAAAGCTTCTCATTATATCCGAATCCGGCTGTTAATAAATTAACAATAGGCTTTTCGGAACCGCTTGCCGGTGATTCCGATATTAAGATTTATGATCTGCAAGGATTACTCATTTCGGCATATAAAGCAGGATCGGGGATCTCAGAGTATGCGATCGATAACCTGAAGCTTAAGAGCGGAATATACCTTGTACGGGTTTCAAGAGGAGGAATAGACCTTGGATTCAGAAAGCTTATTATAACAGTGAATTAAGATGAAGAGCAGTCGGTTAAAACCGGCTGCTTTGTTTAAAATCATTCCTCATCTCCTTTTTTTATCTAATTTTGCATCCTGCCGGAACAATGAGCAGGAGTTTAATGTTTAATATCATGTAAATAAGAAATTATATATGAAGAATAAGAAAATATTGTTAATGATACTTGACGGATGGGGAATCGGCGACGGTACCAGGTCGGATGTGATAAGCAGCGTACCCACTCCGAACCTCACTGCCCTGAAGAATAAATATCCGAATTCAAAACTTCTGGCTTGCGGTGAAGATGTTGGACTTCCCGAGGGACAGATGGGAAATTCGGAAGTAGGCCATCTTAATATAGGTGCCGGCAGGATAATCTACCAGGACCTCGTCAAGATAAATATGGAATGTAAAACAGGGGATATAAAGAAAAACAAAGTGCTTACAGATGCATTCACATATGCACGCGACAATGATAAACAGGTTCATTTTTTAGGACTTCTGTCCGACGGGGGAGTCCATTCTCTTGATAAACACCTATACTACCTGTGTGATATGACCAGGGATTATAATATTAAGAAAGTCTTTATTCATGGATTTGGCGATGGCCGCGATACTGACCCCAGAAGCGGGAAAGGTTATATGAAAAACCTTCTCGACCATCTCAAAACCTCAAACGGAGTTGTTGCATCTTTTATAGGAAGATATTATGCGATGGACAGGGATAAGAGATGGGAGAGGATCAAGGAAGGGTACGACCTGATTGTAAACGGTAAAGGAATTCCTGCCACGGATATCCTCGATGCCATGCAGAAATCATATGATGCAGGCGTCACGGATGAATTCATGAAGCCAATTGTTGTTGTTGATAAGGCAGGGAATCCTGTAGGTAAGTTAAAAGAGGGAGATGTAGTTATATTTTTCAACTTCAGAAATGACAGGGCCAAGGAGCTCACTATTGCACTTACTCAGAAAGACATGCCTGAAAATGGCATGAAGACCATACCTTTATATTATTGCACAATGACTCCTTATGATGCAACCTTCAAAGGACTGCATATTATTTATCCAAAGGAAAATGCAGATAATACCATTGGTGAGGTTCTCGCAAGGGAAGGGAAAACCCAGCTCAGGATAGCCGAGACTGAAAAATATGCTCATGTAACCTTTTTCTTCTCCGGAGGAAGGGAAGAGACATTTCCCAACGAAGAGCGGATCCTTATTCCTTCGCCGAAGGTAGCAACATACGACCTGCAGCCCGAGATGAGCNNTATAATGCCATAATGAAAGCAGTTGCAACGGTCGATGAAGTTGCAGGCGCTGTTGTGAGGGCAGCCAGGGCTAAAGGGTATGACGTTCTTATTATTGCCGACCATGGGAATGCCGATATGGCAATAAATGACGACGGATCGCCGAACACAGCCCACTCACTTAATCCTGTGCCGTGTATCCTCGTCAGT
>PMIG01000078.1:0-198 GCA_003157055.1 Bacteroidales bacterium
CGCCGAACAGAGTGGATGCAGCTTTGGTAAATTGCTCTTTAAAGGCATCAAACGATCCAAACGATTTATTAATTGCTTCACCCAACTTTCCATCTGGTATTCTCTTCCCTGCTTTGGAAAAAGATTCAAAATAAAAAGTGTGGTTCCATATCTGGGCGGCATTATTAAAAATTGCCCCATCGGCATTTTTGATAATGG
>PMIG01000078.1:229-2638 GCA_003157055.1 Bacteroidales bacterium
AGCTTGTACGGAAGTTTGGGAAGTTCAAATGCCATGATTCGGTTTTTTTAATTTTTATCAAAGTTCAATACCGAATCAAATGTATGAATTTTAAAAGCTGCTTTTCAATGTTAAGTAAGAAAAATCCGGTCAGGAAGCTTGGGAACTATTCCCTTTTCATGGGCAATTCTGAAAAGCTCTGAGATTGCTTTCTTGCCATCCTTTCCCAGGTTTAGAGTGAATTTATTGACAAATAGCTTGATATGATTATTCATTACTGTGCTGTCCATCTCCTTTGCATTTGCAACTACGAAATCGTATGATGCAAGAGAATCGCGGTATGCATATTCAAGGCTTCGCCTGACAATCCTGTTGACTTTCAGTGCAATATCATCAGGAAGTCTCCTGTTGACGGCAATAGTTCCAAGAGGAATTGGCAGGCCTGTGAGCTTCTCCCAATATTCTCCCATGTCGGCAATCTTATGAAGACCTCTTTTAAAATATGTAAACCTTGTTTCGTGGATTATCAACCCGGCATCCATTTCGCCTTTCAGCAGAGCCTCCTCGATTGAAGAGAACAGATATTCTGTCTTATTTACAGCTAAAGGCCATGCAATGCTGAAAAGCATATTGGCAGTAGTGTATTTTCCCGGAATAGCTATCCTGACAGTGGCCAGCTTTGACGGGTCAATTTTATTTTTGCTGATGAGAAGTGGTCCATTTCTGTGTCCTAGTGCACTTCCCGAGTCGAGGATCAGGTAATTCTGAACTGCATAAGCAAATGCGTAGAGGCTCATTTTGGTAATATCAAGATCGCCTGTAAAAGCTTTCCTGTTAAGCTCCTCCACATCTGCCAGTAAATAATCAAATTCCAACCCTTCAGTATCTATCCTTCCATGCACCATTGCATCAAAAATGAACGTATCGTTCGGGCATGGTGAGAATCCCAGTGTCAGTTTCATTCTTTCATCAAACGATTAAAAGGAATTCTTTCAACTTTTCTGACAGATTAATAAGCGCAAGCGGGATATTCCACTTGTCTTTATTTCGTGGTTCAACCTTGTTTGAAATTGACCTCAATGCCAGAAAAAGTAATTTTTCCCCGCTGCAAATATATGAAAAAGTTGCACCTTCCATAGTTTCTATATCGGGATTATATTTTTTTAACAGCCTGTTTATAGTTTCCTGTGAACCTGACCCGCTGTTTACCGTTATAGCTTTCGCCGGCTTAATAAAGCTCAATGCAATCTTGCAATATTTATTCTCCGTTATTATTTTTCCTCCGGTAAATGGGAATCTGTCAGGATCGGCAAGACCGGCCTCTTCAAGTGTAATAAAACCGCTGCCTGTCTCTATCCCCGCATCTGCAAAACAATCGGAAACAGGGACTACCACATCACCAATTTCTATATCATCCCTGAAACTGCCTGCAATTCCTATATTTATCGCAAGGTCCGGTTTGGGATTTGAAGATAGCCATTTGGTCATGGCCCATGATGTTGCAATTGATCCCACTCCAGTTACAAGGAGACATATTTCAGATTGCCCAAGCAGAAACCCGTCCGGACAAGATTTTATCTCCGGAATTCTTCTCAATGCCTCAGCTTCGGTATCAGTGGCAGTAATCAGTAGTACTTTTAAGGCCATAACAGTTTAAGTGCTATAAATATATTGCATTTAGGATTTAAAAAATCAACTTTATTGGCTAATATTGTATATAAATCGCACTGTCATATGATCTACATTACTCGCAGAGAAAGATTCAGTGCTGCACACAGGATGTTCAGGCAGGACTGGTCCGATGAAAGAAACCTGGAGGTTTTCGGCAAGTGTTCCAATCCAAACTGGCATGGGCATAATTATATCCTTTGGGTTACTGTTAAAGGGGAACAGCCTGAAAATAATAGTTTTGTAATGAATCTGAACATCCTGAAAACGATTATAAATGAAAAAGTGATTGAGAAGCTTGACCACCGGAACATCAATCTTGACGTGAGCTTCATGAAAGATAAAATTTCTTCAACCGAGAATCTTGCTGTCGCGATCTGGGATGAGCTGAAACCTGAAATTGAAAAGAATGGTGTATTACTTCACTGTGTTAAGATAGAAGAAACAGAAAATAATTTCATTGAATATTATGGCTGAAAAAATCGAAAAAATAAACGACGGATCAGGAATGATAGTTGACGGATATAATAAGATTGAGACCTGGAATTCCGAGACTATTGAAGAGATGGCAAAAATGTACCATAGAATAATCGAACTGATAGGAGAAGATCCCAAGAGGGAAGGATTGCTGCGTACTCCGATAAGGGTTTCCAAAGCGATGAATTACCTTACAGTTGGTTATAAAATGAACCCCGCTGAAATACTGAGGTCGGCAATGTTCAAGGAAGAGTACAGGCAGATGGTAATTGTAAAAGATATTGA
>PMIG01000005.1 GCA_003157055.1 Bacteroidales bacterium
AGTTTATGATACTCTTCCTGAATTACTGTTTCACAAAAATTTAGAGACTGAAAATCAGTCAGCTGCAGAGATGGCTAAAGATTCGATGAGATTGAAGGCAGAAGAAAAAGAATCACGTTTATTTTTTCAACCCTTTGAAAATGAAGTTTTTCTGCTTGGAGTACAGGTAGCTATGAAGGAAAATCAACTTTTTAAAAACATATATACCGAATTTCTTACAGGTATTATTCCAGACTTTTGGAGAATAGAAAATGACTTGCCCGAAAATTATATTAATCGCCTGAAAAAATTATTGCCTCTTGTCTATCGGATAACAGGCGATCTTGATCTTACAGCTCAGTGTCTGGAATTTATCATAAAGGAATCGGTAAAGATATCGACTGCCGCTGAAAAGGCAGATGGCATTGACGAAGGGAAATTTCATAATTCAGGAATATTAGGCAAATGCCTGCTGGGAGTGGATACGGTCTTTGGAAAAATGGTCACCGGATTTGTTAACCGTCTTAAATTCTCAATAGGACCAATTGTTAATCCTGAAACAAGTGAATTTGTAAAGAATGGCAGGATGAACAGGTTTCTGGATTGCTTTTACAGCTATTTTATTCCGTTTGAATTTGATGTTGAGACAAAATACATTTTTGAGACGGAACAGAGTCTGTTTATTCTAAATGATAATACTGACGGTCGANNGCTCCATTAAAATACTTCAATGTTAACTGGGTTAACGGAATGAAAGTCAGAAAAGAATATTTCATCCAGCAGGAAAATGCCTTTGAAGACAAGGTAAAGGATACAGCTGCCTGTTTTCTCAATAAATACAATTATGGTTTAGTACCAATTTGGGGAGGCAGCGATACTTCATTTAAAGTGGTCATAAAAATCAGCAATCAGAAATTTCTGAATGTTTCTGTTTTTCAATACAGGGCGTTGACCCTGGGAGGCGCCAGGATTGAGATACTTGAAAGCAAAAACCCGATGGAGTTCTCAGTTGATATGACTGGTGAAATTGAAGCAAGTAAAAAAGAAGAAAATGAAGCATTTTTCATCATGTTTACTGTCGATCTTTTTTTAAAAGAACCATTTGGAGAATTGGAAACTGACGAGGACCCTCCCCGTTACCCTTTTACCAAATCTTCATTAAAGGTCAGTCTGATACCGGAAAAACAGGTTGCCCGTGAAGGCATACTTCCTTTTTCAATGTTTATAGGGAAAATTTTCATAAGGCCTGACAGATTGGAATTATTTGAAGAATATCTTCCTGCATGCATGACCTTAAACAGTCATAGCCGGTTGATAAGTTTTCATTCAACAGTCGAAAAATTCTATAACCAGTTGGAATTGAATCTTTTAAGTATAATTGGCAAAATAAAGGAAAAAAAACAGGATTCAACTCTTGCCCTGTCAGTACTGGCTCTGGCACAAAACCTTCTTAATTTTATAAGCGTCAACAATTTGATAGTCCGCTGGCAATTGCTTGATCTGCCACCCGTATGCTTATTTGAAAACATTGCGAGTTTTGCCCGGATCATCAGGAATACAATTGATTGCAACACAGCTGTCCAAAAAGAAGAGCTTTTGAATTATTTTACAAACTGGTCAGAGTTAAAGCAAGGTGACTTTGAAAAACTTTTGGTTTACTGTATAAATTTTGAATATAACCACTATGGGATATCAAATACTGTTGACCAATTTTCGGAGTTTGTTCAGATAATGAATTCCCTTTTCACCAAGCTTGAATCGCTGGCTTACATTGGTAAAAAGAAAGAGACGACCATATTTGTCAAGGAACAGACTGGTAAAAGGNNGCTGACTGAATATCGTAAAGAAAAGAGAAGATTAGAGTGATGATTACAACTTATCTCAATATTCCGGTGAATTTTAAAGACATTAAACAGAAAGTTGATGTTCCGAGAATCAGTGTAAACAACTCCATCCACAATATGATTCATTTGGTTGTCACAACCGCTTACGGTGAGATGAGGCATAATCAATCCTTTGGTTGTGATATATGGAAATTTGATTTCGAAAATATTTACAACCTGCCTTCCTTTAAGGAAGAACTAAAAAAATCATTGCGAAATTCTATTTTGAACAATGAAAAAAGACTGGTGAATATCAATATTGACCTCCAGATTGATCAGGTAGAAGTGCCGGTTAAATTCAGAAACAGGAGGATAAAAATCCGGATACTGTTTGTTATTACAGGCATAATCGAAAAAACAAACGAGGAATTTACTCACCATGATAAGTTTTATATAGGTCCGCTTTCTTATTCCTAAGACGAAAAGGTATTCAGTTAAACGCTCATAAATTACAGAAATCAGGATGTCTGCAAACTCAAAAGATGCTATTAAAAACAGGATGCTGAGAAATGCATCCGGGCTATGGGGTTACCCTGATTCGCAGGATATCAATTCATTCGATCCAATAGTAGGAATGATAATCGGTGCATTGGCTGAAGAACTTTACAATATATCAGGCGAGATAAAAAGGACCGATGCACGTGTTGTTGAAAAACTATATGAACTCCTTTTTAACCAGAATGTTTTTGCTCATTTACCAGCCCACGCATTGATGAGGGCAAAAACTATACAACCGCGGACTACTGTTTCTGATTCATACCAGTTTAATTATATTAAAAAAGTTCCTAGAACAATTAATGAGGAAACTGTCTATAATAATAAAAACATTTGTTTTACCCCAACATCCGAGCAAAAGTTGTTTAAGGGAGAGGTAAAGTATTTTGCTGCGGGAAACCAGATATTTGAAATTATGGACCAGGCAAAAGAATCCCTGGCGAATTTCAATACAGGAACTATTCCTGATTTTTCAAAATTGTATATAGGGTTGAAGCTAGATAACCAGGTTGATAAATTTGACGGACTTTCATTCATGTTTTCTATTAGAAATAAACAAAATGAAGAACGGTTTTATAGTTTAATTTCAAATGCCAGGTGGAAAATAAACAATTTCGATGTTTCATTCAGTCAGGGATTTGAAATGCAAAAGCATGGACATACAAGCAATCTTTCGGAAATTTTCAGAAATGAGAGTGATAATTCATATAGGGCCTGCAGTTATGTAAATGAGTTTTACAGGACAAAATTCATGATTGTTGATAATCATAATTACTTACTGGAAAACTTCGTTCAATCAGAAACAATACCTGAAGAGTTTAAAAGAAAATTTCCTGCAAATATTTTGAAATCGCTCCCCAAAAATACTATTTGGGTTGAAGTACAGTTATCGCAGCCGGTTGCACCTGAAATTATCAACGAATTGACCATTTTAATGAATTGTTTTCCTGTAATTAACACGGAACTGAATGAGTTTTCCCAGTTACTTACGCAGGGAATCAATATCATTCCTCTGACAACAGAAGATATGTTTTTCGATATTAAGATGATTACCGATACAAAAGGCACCCAGTATAAACCGCTTAATTCCTTCAACAACAAAAACAAAGATGAAGAAGGTTATATGATAAGACAGGGTGGCATAGCACGTTTTGATTCACGCGATGCTCTGGAAACTATCAAAAACCTGATCGATCTGATCAGGGATGAACGTGCCAGGTTTGCTTCACTGGGAACAGATTTGATCTCATCCGAACTGAAACAGCTCGATCAGATCCTTTCAAGGCTGGAACAACGTCTTGAAGCGGGCAATGTCA
>PMIG01000048.1 GCA_003157055.1 Bacteroidales bacterium
GTCCTCAGCTGTCTGTCCATTGGAAATTATTATACATTTAAGGATAAGCAGCCCCGTGGTACCGGAGGATGTAAGGACGGCTGATGACTGGTCATGGCCTGCGATCAGTGTATCATTCAGATACCATTCAAATTGCACCGGTTGACCCTGAGTGACATTCCCTGTATCGCAATATGCTGTAAATAATGAATTTATCAAGACCGGATTCTTGCTAACCGAAAGGGCTTTAATACGAAGTTTTTGCGAATAATCGTAATGATAATGGTAGTCGAGTATTTCGGTACCTGCATATAATCTTCCATTGCTGGCATGAGGTACAATGCCTGCCGGATAAAGCCTGATCAGCCTTACTTCACCGGCCGGAATAGATAATTGAAATGATCCGGAGGTGATTGAATAAAGAATGTCTTCAGTGAGAGCTTCGTATACTCCGAAAGCTCCTGTAGGAAGGTCAATATTTATCTGTTCGCTGGTGGTTTTAGGATTAAAATATAAATAAGAAATCAGGGTATTATCACCATAAAAATCAGTATTATTCAGGTTAATCCGGAGGATTCCTTTGACATTGGTTGTATCAATCACAGCAGAGAGATATCCAACACTTGAACCGCTATAGAGAGACAGGTCTGTTGCTGCCCACTGACCTCCGATGGCATCTCCTGTAGCATAAGGAGATTCTCCCTTCAAGGTCTGTTTCATAGATTCGTGAGGGATGCAGGCGGCAGGATCGTTGACTGAATCCCAGGTATAAGAATCCTGGTTAGTTGATGGAAGTGCATTCCGATAAAACAAACGGCTGGCGTTGGTAACATTAAGCAGCCATTTGGCAATAGCAAGGGCATAACGTTTGTCATACTTTGGGAGTGGCGCTAATGCAGCAGCCTGCTGAAATCCGTTCATTACAAAGGCATAATCGTTTCCGGCATCGCTGGCTTCGCCAATCAGGCCAGAGGCATCATAACCACCCCAGTTCCCAACTATGACTCCCCAACCTCTGAGAGGATTGTTATGGTCAAAGCACCAGTTAAGCATTTGCTGAATGGGGTAATTCGTGCCTTCAACTGCATTCATTCGGGCTGCAATAAGTGTTCCGTAAGGGAGTTGAATTTCATAGGATGGATTTGAAAGAAGACCTGCCAGGAAATCCATGGCAAGCTGGGCACCTTCGAAATATTTTCTATTCCCGGTTTTGAGATAAGCATTATATAACAGCCAGGCAATGCTTCCTGCTGATTCGGGCTCTACAACGCCGGAAGTGAGCGGCATCCCGGTAGTCAGATTAAAGGCCCGGTAATTCATATTGGGGAGGGCCCAGGGTGTAGTACTTCCGCCCAATTGATTTACACAATTAAGCCAGCGGTCGGCCACGGATGTAAACTGGCTATGAAATTCCACTGTTGTATCAGGATAGAGAGAAAGTATCTGATAGAAATAAACATTGGGCATTAAATCGTACCACCAATCATTACCGGAAGTTGTTGAATAATTATTGAGATAGACATTCTGACCGTTAGCCAGGTTAAAAAAAGCTTTGCTCTTAGCTACCCAGTTCATGCCATTCTGATTGCTTTTATCTATTCCGGCGAGACTTGCCCCGACAATAGCAGGCAATATGTTTATTGCCTCAGCCTCATTGGGATGGCCGGCAGCGCCTACATAAGAATCAAGAAAAATAGGACTGATGTTGGGATAGTTAAATTCACCGGTAGTTCCTATGCGGACAAAGGGCAAGTATTGACCCGTTTTCCCTAGGTCGAAAACTAATGTATCATAATTCAGCGCTACAGCATGCCAGTTCCTGACCAGAAAGGGTGAGGGTAAATCCGGCATTTGAGCTACACGGGGTATGATTAATTGCCCTGTTTGGGAAAACCCCTCGAGGGAGAGAACTATAAAAGAAAAATAGATAAAAATGCATTTCATTTTTTTTTTTAATCGAAGGCGACTTAAGCCACATGCAATTTAAAGCTTAAAGCTAATTATTTTTATTGTTTCTTATACCACTTCAGTTTGTTTAGCATTCAAAAAGCTACCCCGGATTTTCCCGGGATAGCTTTTATAATCATCTAACTAACACCAAATAAGCCACTAAAACTGTTTAACAACTTTCTACGGTTTTTCTGCGTTATATATGCTAGTTACCTGGGTAGCTGTAAGGGCAATATTGTAAATTCTTATTTCATCCATTGAACCTCTGAAGTAACCTACACCCCATTGGGAAGGATCATCAGCCGGCAAAACATTCACAATAGTATTGGGTTGTGCCTGGCCAATAGTAAAAGTCTGTGTATGTTGGATGCTAATGCCTCCTGTGACATCAGTCCAGGAATGAATCAATGCTCCGTCACCATAATAGGTTTCTACACCAGCTGTAAGGGTAACAACAAGGTGATGCCAGTTATGATCGGTAATTCCATTGGCATCCCAATCCCGGTCATAAATGTTGGTTCCATTATTGAATGTGAAGAACGGTTTGGTAGCAGTTTGCAGATTCAATTTGTAACCATCCCACCAATCTTCAGAAATCATGTAGTTATCTCCCAGGTTAAGGCTATCAACCTGAAACCACAATGAAATTGACATTTGAGTAGGAGCTAAAATTGAAGTGTAAGGAACTTCAAGGTGCCCACCATAAGAGAAATGAAGTGCCTTATTTGCAACTCCGTACCTGTCTGGGCACCATGTAGGTAATGGACCTCTTCCATGAACAACTGCATGACCTTCCATAAAAGTACCAACAAGATGATTGGAAGAAGCATCCGTAACCGTAGTGCCGGTTCCTTCACTGAAGGTCCACTGTGCTACCAGGTTAGCCTGGGCTATTGGCACAATAGCCTTGCTTTTGAATAATGTAATTGCAGCGCTTAGGTTTGCAACAGCATTATTGATATCGGTCTGTGTAGATGTAGCATCATTCAGAATAGTCTGAACTGCGGTAATGGTAGTTTGCAGTGCAGCCTTTGATCCTCTTTGATATTGACCGGCTGCAACA
>PMIG01000034.1 GCA_003157055.1 Bacteroidales bacterium
AGCCGAACATCATGCCCTGGTCACCTGCCCCCTGCTCTTCGGGCTTTCCCCTCATTACACCCTGGTTAATATCCGGTGACTGTTCGTGTATTGTCGAGACTACACCGCAGGAGTCGCTGTCGAAACGGTATTCGGCTTTTGTATATCCGATCTTGCGGATCACATTTCTTGCAGTTTCCTGAACATCCACCCATCCTGTTGTCCTCACTTCTCCGCCGCATACGGCAAGTCCTGTCGTTACGAATGTCTCGCAGGCAACTTTCGACTCCGGGTCCCATTTAAGGAACTCGTCAAGAAGTGCATCTGAGATCTGGTCGGCTACCTTGTCGGGGTGACCCTCTGAAACTGATTCTGAAGTAAATAAATATCCCATTTGGCTAAAATTTGTTATTTAACAAAAGATGGGAAGATTGGTTGACGGAAAAACGAATTTTTCACCGTTTTAGCATTTTTTCCTGTGGTTGCAATCAGCACAAATCTTTCCACCCGATAATTATGGCACAAAGCAAGTAAAAATTATTCAATAAAAAAAATTCATCCGTTTGTCAGCTGCCTGAAAACTTCTTCAAGATTGCTTACATCCTTCTGAAGCGAAAGGACGGTAAGTCCGTTGCTCACGGCGAACGAGAATATTGCAGGACGGATGTCTGCCTCACCTTCAGCCTCTACGACCCAGCGATTCTTTTCCTTCATCAGAACCCTGACGACGTTCGGGATGCCAAGCAGCGCCTGCTCGGCGATTTCCTTGTCAAATTCGACATTGACGACCTGGTACGGACGGCTTATTTTTGAATATATGTTGCTCTTTTCCTCGTCGGCAACAATCTTTCCTTTATCTATAAGGATGATCCTGCCGCATATCGCTTCGACCTCCTGCATGATATGCGTCGAAAGAAGTATTGTCTTCTCCTTCCCTGTATCGCGTATAAGATTGCGGATATCGACGATCTGGTTCGGATCGAGTCCGGCTGTCGCCTCGTCAAGGAGAAGAACACTTGGGTCGTGAATGAGCGCCTGGGCTAGGCCTACTCTCTGCCTGAACCCTTTCGAAAGAGCCCCGATCTTCTTATTCTGCTCCGGGGTCAGTCCGGTTGTCTCAATGATATTATTGATCTTCTTCTTTGTCTCTTTTCCAAGCTTATAAACCGAAGCTACGAAACCCAGGTATTCCCTCACGTACATTTCGGGATAGAGAGGATTGTTCTCAGGGAGATAGCCGATGGTTTTCCGTATCTCTATATTATCGGCTGAGGTTTCTGTTCCGTTCACAAACACGCTCCCTGAGGTGGCCGGAATAAATCCGGTGATGATCTTCATCATGGTCGATTTCCCGGCCCCGTTGGGACCAAGGAATGCGACTATCTCGCCTGTCTTCACCTCAAACGATACATCATCGAGAGCCTTTTGTTCGCCGTATAGCTTTGTAACTTCCTTTACCAGGATCGACATAGAACTTTTCTGATTACGACCCCCATCCCCCCATGAATTGTGCTGTGCTCGCGAACGACGATCTCGGATTTATGCAGCATACTGGTATCTTAGAGCTGTTGGCTATGATGTATTGCTCCGAGGCCCCGATCATATAATCGGCGAACGTGATATTCTTCGTAGTCACGATCAGAATAAGATCGGCATTTGTCTTTTGCGCGAACTCGAGAGTCTGCTCGGCAAAGTTACCGGTCGGCACTTCATGTATCTCGTACTCGATATTGTTCTGAATGAAATACCTGATCGCAAAATTAAGGTTGATCTTCGTCTTCTTGATGAGGTTCTGATCTGTCGATACCGTAACGAGCATGTGTATCTTCGATTCAAAATACTTGCCCATGTAGATAGCCATCTTGATCTTCTCCTTGTTCTCCTTCTTGAAATCGACAGGGAATACGATATTGTGATACTTCTCCTGGTCAGAAGGCGGATCCTGAATAACTATGAAAGGAACAGTCGACTTCACAATAACCTTCAGCGCCCAGCTGCCGGTAAGCTTCTGCATGCCCTTCATCCCGTGCGTGCCCATGACAACAAGGGTCACCTCCTTTTCTTTTTTCTTTTCCTTGTCATTCACAAATTCAGCAATAGCGCTGAAAATGCTTCCCTTTGAAATATGAATGTCAATAGGCATGTTGTATTTCGTGCTGTTCTCATTTGCAACCAGCTTCAGGGCTGCCATCTTCTCTCCCATCTCTTGCGGCTTTATGCCCTTGTCAACAATATGAAGAAGGCATACTTCATCATGCACCATACGGCTTATCTTGGCTGCATGTGCCAGAGCATTCTCGGCAACAGGGGTGAAATCCCATGGAACTACTATAATTTTCGGTTTCTCTTCCATAGCAATTATATATTTTCAATTAAACCCAAAGTTATTCAGATTTTGCCAATATTCAAATCAATCAGCTTTCCCCCTGAATGATCTGTCATTAATAACGCAGGATCTGATTTTTTGTTTTATTACCCCCGGTCTCCCTCTCTGCCTCTCCTGTACTCACCCCCCCGGCCCCCCTCTCTACTTTGTAGCGAGGGGAGAGCTCTTTCCGTCATG
>PMIG01000367.1 GCA_003157055.1 Bacteroidales bacterium
ACAGCTTTTTTAGGAAACATATCTGACACGGTTGTGAAAAGATTGGTCGACCATGCCTGGTGAGCAGCAGCAGCGATACAGATCACCCCAACTGCAAGGTACATGGCCATGTGACCGAATCTTGCAGTATCACCGAAATATTGTGCCGATAAAACTATTAGTGGGAGTATGGCTATCATCAGCATAGTCCTCATACGCGCCTTATATACTGGAAGTCCTTTGTTGATTAGCAACAAGGGGATGCTTCCTCCTGTAATGCTTCCTATGATTGATACGCCATAAACTATGAAAGTCGGCCACATGACTTCCTGCTTTGTCATTCCNNCAACCAGAAAAGATAGAACCACCATACCCCGTCAGTCATGAATTTACCCCAGAAAAATGACCACGTCTGCCGATACTTAAAAAGCTTGAACCATGGAACATTTGTTGCATCTTCAGGCTGAGCAATCTCTTCTGCTGTGTCATTAATGTGGATATAGTCTGATTCGGTTTTTGATAGTCTTTTTTGTTTTGACGGAGAATTGTAAAACCAGATCCAGAAGATCAGGAAAATAAAACCTGAAGCTCCCGTAAGAAAAAATGCCCACTTCCAGCCAGGCGTATCACTCCAGATAGTGAAGAACCATGGAACAAGCAGGGCTGCAATCATCGCTCCGATATTTGTACCGCTGTTAAATATTCCGAAAGCCAGGGCTCGTTCCTTTTTTGGGAACCATTCCGCAATCGTTTTGTTCGATGCAGGAAAAAGGCCTGCTTCACCTACGGCAAAAAAGCTACGAATCATAATGTTAATCGAGAGAGCAGCAGTTGCCAGGGCATTGAGCATTCCGAATATTGACCATATTATTAGTGAAATAGTCAGACCCAGCTTGGTCCCGATTTTATCTATAATTCTTCCTGCAAAAATGGTCACAAGGGCATACACTCCGAGGAATGAAGATGTAAGGAAGGAAAATTGTGTGTTAGACCATCCAAAACCACCATCTGCAATGGCTTTGCAGAAAAATGGTTTCAGATAACTTATCACCTGCCTATCCATATAGTTGATGGTTGCAGCAAAAAGAAGCAGCGTCACAATTACCCACCTGTAGTTTCCAATCTTGGTTTTGTTGTTCTCCATAATGTTAAACTTAGTTATTTGTACTAGGGTAAATCAAACAGTGTAAGTTGTTGATGCTGTTGTTCCGCCCCTTCCTGTCCAGTTGGTATGGAAGAACTCGCCTCTGGGCTTATCTGTCCTTTCATAAGTGTGTGCTCCGAAATAGTCGCGCTGAGCCTGGAGCAGGTTTGCAGGAAGCCTTTCGCAGCGATATCCGTCAAAATAGGCTAATGCTGATGAAATTGAAGGCATTGGAATTCCCTGGGAAACTACTGTCGATACAACATTCCTCCATCCTTTTTGTGCCTTCTCAACTTTATCCCTGAAGAATGGGTCGAGCAGCAAGTTACTGATCGATGGATTATTTTCAAATGCCTCCTTGATTTTTCCAAGAAATGCTGACCTGATAATGCAGCCTCCTCGCCACATAAGTGCTATTCCTCCATAGTTAAGCTTCCATCCGAATTCATTTGCGGCAGCTTCCATAAGAGAATATCCCTGGGCATATGAAACGATCTTCGATGCATATAAAGCATCCCTAAGGTCATTGATAAATTTGACCTTATCTCCTTTAAATTCAGCTTTTGGACCGTGTAGTATCTTAGATGCATTAACTCTTTCTTCCTTTACTGCCGAGAGGCATCTTGCGAAGACAGCCTCGCCGATAAGTGTAAGAGGAATACCTGAGTCGAGTGCAGCAACAACTGTCCATTTACCCGTTCCTTTTTGACCTGCTGTATCGAGGATCTTATCGACAAGAGGCTTGCCGTCTGCATCCTTGTATGCAAGAATATCGGTTGTTATCTCAATAAGATAGCTATCAAGCTCTCCCTTATTCCATTCCTTGAATACATCATGCATTTCATCGGCGCTCATGTGAAGGAGATCCCTCATTACCTGGTAAGCTTCACAGATAAGCTGCATGTCACCATATTCTATTCCGTTATGAACCATTTTAACAAAGTGGCCGGCACCGTTTTCACCTACCCAGTCGCAGCAGGGAGAACCGTCCTCTACTTTTGCAGCAATTGCCTGGAATATAGGCTTGACTTCAGGCCATGCAGCTTTTGATCCGCCGGGCATTATTGAAGGACCAAGAAGTGCTCCCTCTTCACCACCCGAAACGCCAGTGCCAATATAGAGGAATCCCTTGCTCTCAACCATTGCCGTTCTCCTGTTAGTATCCGGGAAGTGCGTGTTGCCACCGTCAATGATAATATCCCCTTTTTCAAGATAGGGGAGAAGTAAGTTGATAGTATCATCAACGGCGCTTCCTGCCTTGACCATTATCATGATCATCCTTGGAAGCTTAAGAGATTTTACCAGCTCTTCAATTGAATGAGCTCCCGTAATATTCTTCCCTTTTGCTCTTCCGGCAAGAAAGTCGTCAACTTTTTGTATTGTCCGGTTGAAAACAGTTACCTGGAAGCCCTTGCTTTCCATGTTAAGAACAAGATTCTCACCCATAACTGCCAACCCAATTAATCCAATGTCTGATAATTTATTCATATTAAAGTGCTTATTTAAGAGTTGCTTGTTACTTGTTGCTTGTTACTTGTTGCCCGTCTCTTTTAGTTTTATTCAACGAGCAACCAGCAACTATTTTAACCAGTAACCAAAGCTATATTTTTTTGTAATATTCTTTAACAACTTCATCCATCACCCAGCTTGTTCTTGCAGCCGTATTACCAGTGCTTACAGCATTACCCTTCCCCATAATCGCTTTTACTACCTGGTCAATAAGGTAAATCTGCACATTCTCAGGTCTTTCATTTACAAATTCCTGCCGGCCATTGCTGGTTTCGAGTATTATGGGTTCAAAATTGAAGCAGGAGAACCTGATATATCCATTTTCGCCAATAATTTCAATCACATCCCTGCCAGCTTCCATTGCTGATGCAAAGCTCCAGGTGCCACAGCAGCAAATATTTTCGGCGAAAAGGAATTGTGCTGAAACGAAATCTTCAGCCTTGTAAAAGCCTCCCTGATTAAGAACCAGGGATTTGATGATCTTCACGGGGCCGAAAAGAAAATCAAGATAATCGAGCTGATGTGAGGCAAGATCAAAAAAATGACCACCTCCTGAGATTAACGGATCGATGCGCCATGACAGTTTTCCTTCAATCTCATCTTCAGAAGGTGATTTAAAAAGCTGGATATGAACAAATCTGATCTTTCCAATAGTTCCTTTTTCAATTATCTCCTTCACCTTCAGGAAACCAGGGAGCGTTCTTCTGTAATAAGCAACGAATACAGGAACTCTNNAGTTTTTCACCGGCCCTGATGATCTTCTGACACTCAGAGAAATTAAGAGCCATGGGTTTTTCTATATACACCGGTTTCCCAGCCTTTATCGATTTAATGGCAAATTCAGCATGATTCCCGGGAGGTGTGGCAATATATATGGCATTTATCTCAGAATCGTTTATCAGAAGCGATGCATCGGTATAGAACCGGGGTACTTTATGTCTGGCGGCATAATCTTCAGCAAGTGCGCGATCGCGCCTCATGACTGCAAGAAGCCTTGAATCGTTCACTTTATTAAAAGCAGGGCCGCTTTTTACTTCAGTGACATTGCCGCATCCTATGATACCCCAGTTTATCATTTTTTAAGACGTTCCTTTGTGCTCCAGAGCCCTACCGCTGGATTTGAAATGTAATAAAATTCCTCGCCGTCCGGCAGCTTGTTGAAACCGTCCTTAAGCTTTTCGGGGTTATATTTCTTAAGCATTTCATTAAGATCAGCAAATTTGAAATTAACCGATTCGATTTCTTCACGGGTAATATATCCAGGGCAATATGTAACAGTAAACCTGCCTTCGGAGCTTCCATGTATGAGATGTGCAGCTGCTCCAAGGTTATTCCGGAGATCTTCATTCTCCTTAAGTAAGTCAAGAGTTGCATGAGTCCCTCGATAGCCGTATTTTCTAATCAGCTTATCAATCTCCTTGTCTTCGCCGAACTCTTTCAGTCCGGGAGCAAGAACAATCAGTTCCCCGTT
>PMIG01000168.1 GCA_003157055.1 Bacteroidales bacterium
TCAATGCCCGGGAAGTAAGTTGAATTAACCATTGCAATGTTTTCATCGCATACGGTATAATCAATCTCCCCTTTAGCTACGTCTTTAATAAGCTCCTCAGAGTCATACGGGACCTCAATTATATTAATTGTATCGCCAATTTCGTTTGAAAGAGTTTTCAGCCTCTCAGAATATGCTGAGTTTTCCTGCACATAAATGTTCCTGTGCGCAAGATCAGTCTGCTTTCTTATAAGGGACTTCTCAGCAGCCTCCTCAGTAATTGAACGCCAGTTGCCGGGCTTACGCTGAACAAGCACCTGCCGGGTTTGGGCTATCGGATCCGTAAAAAGAATGTCTTTCTTCCTTGCAGAGTTGACAGTAAGTCCTAATGCAAGAAGATCAGCTTCTCCCGATTTAAGGAGACTGAGAGCATTATTTATATGATTTTCCGTTATGACATCAAGGTCAATGCCAAGATGGTCAGTGAAGGCTTTCAATAGCTCATAGTTAAATCCCATTGGTTCTCCCTTGTAAATAAAATAATTGATTGAATTATAATCAGTAACTGCTACAAGCTTACCCCTTTTAATAATGGAATCAAGATCAGGGGAAAGATTGTTACTAATATGGGAAATGATGGGTCGATTGGTG
Source organism: Bacteroidales bacterium (assembly GCA_003157055.1). Lineage (GTDB taxonomy): Bacteria > Bacteroidota > Bacteroidia > Bacteroidales > VadinHA17 > LD21. The sequence continues at coordinate 631 of PMIG01000168.1, forward strand.
CAGGAAGTCAAAACTGCTACCAGAATTGCGATTAGAATTGTAAACTTATTTACCAAATATGTTGTATTAGTTAAACATGCACTTTTTTATTAAAAAGCGGGTGCAAAGATACAACAATTTTTTAATTATAAAAGGTCCAGGCCAGACCATATCTTAACATCCTGGTATTCTGAGGATAAGATGGTGCCATGAAGTAATTATATCCCATAAAACCTGAATTTACATGGTCTAACATCACGAAGATTCTGGTTCTTATAATCTTGACGTTGAGGAAAACATTTATGTACGGATAATCCCCCGTCTTCAAGAAATCCTGATTGTAGAACCTTCCCGTGGACGGCATCCAGGCATAAGAATAATAAGGCGTATTATAGAAAACTTCAGCTCCGATTTGCGTATTCAGTTTTCCGTTAGTCTGTTTAAACCTTAAAAGGTGCTCAAAATAGACTGCTGAGCGAACCGATAGAAGCGGAAGATCTAGTACATCAGTGTTACTGCTTTTCTGCACAAGAAGATCGGTTGCCAGGTGGAATTTCCAAGCCCGGAATTCTTTCCTTGCCGTTATTGCAGCAACCGAAAGCCCCCCGGAATGCTGGGCAGGAAGCGCGGATTTATCAAAATATGTATAATTGTCTATTATCGCGTAATTGAATTTCAGCTCGGTTTTGCGTGCCGGAAAGGAAAAATCAGTTCCCAGGTCCGTTCTGAATTCCTTGTTCAGATTATTGTTCCACTCAAAATTGTTGCTCCCCCAACTGTTGTACCAGAATGAAGGCTGCCTGTTCATGATATCGCCGGTAATATTCCAAGACGCGATGCCTTTTTTCCAGTAGAACGCCTTCGATATCCTGCCGCCGAGGGTGAAATCACCTATCCGGTATCCTGTCAGGAAAAGTTCTCCATTAGCCACCCACATAAACTTTCCTCCGATGTCGCTGTAGAGCTTGCCAACCAGAACATTGCTGCTCCTGTTCCAGTGAGCTGTATCAGCCAGGGAAGCTGTATGAGTAGGCATAATCTGACTGAATCTGAAAAGCTCATTCCTGATCCCAAAACCGCCGCCAAGCCTGAACTTCCTTGTTTCATCGGTAGTAAAATCAAATCTCACAGTGTTCTTCAGGCTTCGTGCATAAAGAGAATCAAAGGTTACGGTTTTACTTATATATATATTCGCAGTATCATAAAAACCAGATTCCGGATTTTTATCAGAATAAGTTCTTTTGTTGATCTCCCATTGAAGGATGTGGGAAAATGTGCCGCTGAGTCCCAGGAAACCGCCACTCCTCTTCCCGGTGCTATCTACAGTAATATTTCCTCCGATCTTATATTTCTGGACCAGGAGAAAGTTCCTGTTCCTGAGAACAGCATTGGCCGCATCCAGCGATCCAAGCTTTACCGGGATATCCCTTCCTGTGAAAAGTTTGAGAACGCCGGTACTATCAATACCTCCGTTTTCCCATGAGGTCAGGTTATTTATCCCCGCAGCAAAATATAGCTTATATTTCGGACCGGCGTATGAAATGTGAAATGTAAATGTCTTGTCTTCAGCTCTCTGGTAATTATACTGTCCCAGGCTGTAAATAATATCGTAAATAAACCCAAAATTGAGGTACCTGTTGATATTCTGTGAATGGCGCACCCTGAAAGTCTGCTCAGATGTTTCCCTTGGCGCTCCGAATGTCCATACGACTTCAGTGAATGGCAATTGTGTATCCATAAAGACAGTCCGGTCGGGTGTGTACATGATTGGGTAGTAATTTGAATAAAGGTATTTATCAGGATCGGTGATCCGGTCAAAGAAATTCAGCTGATAAAAAGGAAGGCCATAGTTTCCAAGCGTTGCATTCATTGATGAAAACCTGTCCGAAATCCTGTATCTGTGGAATAATGAAAAAACAGTATCAATCGGAATGGTAATCTCATCCGTATAATCGGAAGAGAGGGTCCATTCCCTTATTGTTTTTTGCTTTGGCGTATTTTCCTTTTGTGCAGATAATCCGGCCCACGATAACAGAAACAACAATATCGTAAATGCTCTTTTCATCAGCACAAATATAGAAAAAAACCGGAGGCCTTATCAAAAGTACTTTGTGCTCTTCGTGCGAACTTTGTGCTCTTGGTGGTTAAACTGAAAGAATAACCACAAAGAACACAAAGGAAACCACAAAGAAACACAAAGGGAAGAATCTCAAGTTCTTCACTCCGGGAACAGCCAAATCAGGTTATTCACTTAAAAGCAGTTCAGTCGACATTGTCGTTCAAATAGGCATTGTTTTCGCGAAGAACAGGTCCCTCCTCATCATCGGAAGTAAGAGTGAACTTGGACAGTTTGCTCTCAGATGTAACTTCAGGAGAACCGACAAGCATATTCCTTCTGATATATGCCGGAACATCCTCAAAAGTATCTATATTCTCCTTCATAGTCTTGTTGGATAGTCCCTCCTTCTTGAGAATATTCTGCATATGCTTTACCTTCTTTAGTGTTGCCTCAGGCTTTTCAAGGTTCTCATCCTCATTTTCGCGGTTTCTGTCTCTCATAACCGCATTATCTTCAGCTTTGCTCAGGTTGAAATCGAGTTCACCTTGCGACTCTTCCTCAAAATCGGCTATTATGGAGCAGTGCTTCCCTTTTTCATGCACAGTGAAATTTTCTTCAACCCTTTCAGGAATTATTTTTGGCGGGACAAGGCCGGCATTCTCGAGCATCTCGACTTTTTTCTGCTTTTTAGCCTTATAGGGCTGGAAAATGCTGTTGGCCTCAAAACCTGTTGCGATGACTGTTACACTTATATTTTCTGTAAGGGTTTCATCCTGCGATAAGCCCCTTATTATCAAAGCATCTTCAGAGGCTGCCTCATACATGTAATCCGTAATCTCACCCAGCTCATCCATTGTGAGTTCATGTTCGCCTGTCCCAGAGCTGATATTTATAAGTATGCTTTTTGCCCCGGTAATGTCGTTCGAGTTAAGCAGAGGCGATGCCAGTGCGTTCTCAATGGCTTTGATTGCCCTGTTTTCCCCAGCCGCAGTTCCCATGCCCATGATAGCCACGCCGGAGTCTTTCATAACTGTCTCCACATCTGCGAAGTCGACATTTATATATCCTGTCACGGTAATTATCTCAGCAATGCCTTTTACGGCAGTGGTCAGAATATCGTCAGCCTTTGCAAAAGCACTGGAAACACCCTGATTGCCGTAGATCTCTCTCAGTTTTTCATTATTGATAACAAGAAGCGAATCGACATGATCCTTCAGCTCAGTAATACCGTCAATGGCATACCTGATGCGCACCTTCCCTTCCGATTTGAATGGAATTGTGACAACTGCAATTGTAAGCAGTCCCGCATACTTGCAGGCTTTGGCAATAACCGGGATTGCTCCGGTTCCTGTACAGCCCCCCATCCCTGTCGTAATAAATACCATCCTGGTATTT
>PMIG01000360.1 GCA_003157055.1 Bacteroidales bacterium
AAATCCAATTTTACGATTTATGACTCTGCCGATTCAAAAAGCCTTATCAGGGCAATCATCAGAGAGCTGAATCTCGACGACAATGTCTATAAGCCCTCTCTGCTTGCATCGCGAATCTCTACAGCAAAAAATAACCTAATTAGCGCAAACATGTATGCTGCTGACATCTCATTGCAGGAATATAATAAATCGAGCCGGATACCGCTTATGTCTGAGATATACAAGATTTATGCATCGAGGTGCTTCAGGGCAAATGCAATGGATTTTGACGACCTTCTGATGAATACCAATATCCTTTTCCGCGATTTCCCGGATGCGCTGGCAATTTACCAGGAACGGTTCAGCTACATTCTTGTTGATGAATACCAGGATACCAATTATGCACAATACCTGATTGTCAAAAAGCTCGCCGCTATCCATCATAATCTTTGTGTTGTCGGCGATGATGCCCAGAGCATATATTCCTTCAGGGGTGCAAGGATTGAAAATATTCTCGAATTCAAAAACGATTACGGCGATTACCGGCTTTATAAGCTCGAACAAAACTACAGGTCAACTCAGACAATAGTGAATGCTGCCAATACAATCATTGCCAATAATGAAGGTCAGATCCATAAAAATGTCTTCTCAAAAAATGAACCCGGGGAGAAAATAAACATAATCCAGGCAATGACTGACACTGAAGAGGGTTTTATAGTTGCCTCTGACATTCTCGATAAAAGTCTCTCACAGCAGCTCAGATGGAGCGATTTCGCAATACTTTACAGGACAAATGCCCAGAGCAGGATCTTTGAAGAGACATTAAGACGTAAAAATATACCTTATAAGATTTATGGAGGATTGTCGTTTTACGAGCGTAAGGAAATAAAGGATATTCTTGCATACTTCAGGATGATAATTAATCATGAAGATGAAGAGGCTCTTAAAAGGTCGGTCAATTATCCCAAACGGGGAATCGGTGATACAACAGTTGAAAAGATCTTCGCATTATCTGCTGAGATGAATGTAGCTGTCTGGGAGATCATTGGCAAGGCAGGAAGCTATCCGGGGCACTTCAATGCCGGTACTGCAAAAAAGCTTAATGATTATGCAAGCTTAATAAACGGTCTGTCATTGAACATGGATAAGACAGACGCCTACTCAAAGGCAAAGGAAATAGCATTCGGTTCAGGCATCATGAAAGAGCTCAGGGACGGGAGACTGCCTGAAGAGATAAGCCGCTACGAGAACATGGAGGAGCTCCTGAATGCAATCAAGATTTTTACAGAAGCAGCCGAGACCAATGGTGAACCATCCACTCTTGAGGCTTACCTCGCCAATGTAGCTCTTCTTACGGATCAGGATAACGAGAAGGAGGAAGATCGTAACAAGGTAACACTCATGACGATGCATTCGGCTAAAGGACTGGAATTCAAGCATGTTTATATTGTAGGTATGGAGGATACCTTGTTCCCTTCTCCTATGTCGTCGGGTAGTTCCCGTGAACTTGAAGAAGAGCGGCGGCTCTTTTATGTCGCACTTACCCGGACCGAAAAACAGGCAACGCTCAGCTATGCACTGAACAGGTATAAATGGGGAAACCTTGAAAGAAGCAACCCCAGCAGATTTCTGCGCGAGCTGGATCCGAAGCTTGTACATTACCCTCAGACCGGAGGAAAACCATTCACCTCGAAAGAAGGATCGCCTGACAAACCTGTGCAAACCCGGGAGGATCAGATATCTTACAAACCGCCGGCCAGACTTAAGAAGTTCTCAGTACAGACAAGCTCTGACGCTGCTCCATTCATAATGAGTGATCCTTCAAAGTTCTCCGTTGGAGATAATGTCAGGCATGACAGGTTTGGAAATGGCGTAATTATTTCCATTGAAGGGGAAGTGCCAAATACAACAGCTTCGGTCGATTTTGAAAACGATGGCAGGAAAAAGCTCCTCCTCAGGTTTGCTAAACTGGAAAAAATATAACTCCCCATACCACTTCTCTGGATCTCATGTACTCACCTCCCAGCCCCCTCTCTGCTACGCAAAGAGGGGGTGTAATTAGCTGTAAATAAAAAAGTTCCCCCTCTTTACAAAGTAGAGAGGGGGAATTTAAGGGGATGATTACAGGTTGTCCCGTTTACTTCTTTTGCTGTCCTCCTGCCTGGTTAAAGTTCATCTGTCGGAAATTGTATCCAGTAGTTGAGATAGAATGGCTGAATGACAGGTTAACTTCTTTTGTATCAGATTTGAGTTCAAGCTCATTCTTGTCGTTATACTGTTCCATGGCAAGAGTTACACTGTTATCGAGGTCGGTATTTCCATAATATGAATGCATACCGGCTTTTGAGAAAGCACTTTTATTTACATTTAGCTTCAGGTCTTTGGTTGCCCAAATACTGCCATGCCTCTTGTTATCCTCATCTTTATAAGTGTATTCATCACACTTATAACCTGCGATGACCCTGGTATTCCCGGTTTTTGCTATTACCGGAGGTGTTTTGGCTTTTCCGCTGGTCTGGGCCTGGCTGTTCTCATCAGGCATAGCGCTTATGAATCCCATCTTCATATTACTGACATCCGTCATTGTTATATATGACTTATTCGGTCCGTCAATTACTATTGATGAATTCATCGTAACCTGGTCCCCCTGATCGGAATTGCCTTCAATTTTAGTTTCAATTCCCATGATGGGATCAGCTTCACTGAAATAGATATAATAATCCATTTTAGTCACTTTGTCTTTCTTGTCGTACATCTCCATCTGCTGGAATATCCTGCTGGTGAAGGAATATGACTCATTGTATTTTGAAGTGACTTTCCCTCCCATTAAGCCTCCAATGTTGAATCCTTTGGATTCGCTTGCACCTGTCTGGGTTCCTTGAGTCTGACTTCCTTCTGTCTGCACCGATTGTGCATTCTGGCTTTGGTTCTGCTCTATTTCCTGGTTTTTTTTATCAATTTCATCCTGAGTTTTCTTCTGGGCAGTGCTGTCAATTTTGTGATCCACCTCTTTATTAATAGTTTTGCTACCGGCATTAAGAACCTTTGCAGCCTTGTTCCTGATCAAGTTCCCTAGTTGTGCATTTGAGACAACCGGAACTAAGAAAATCATCATTACTGATAAAAATATTGCTCTCGTTTTCATTTTAGAAGAATTTAGTAACTGAGTATAAAATTATACAAATTTTTATTCTATGAGCAAAGACTATACCAATTATTATCAGATTAGAACGAAGAACTTACCCGGTTAAATAAAAATTTATGCCTGTACAGTTGCAGGTTCAGCAGGCTTTTCTTTTTCATTAAGTACAGACTGGTAGAGTGATGCAAAAGAGCTTGATATCCACATTATTGCAGGGAATACCCCAATGATCATAAGAATCAACCCGAAAATAAAGATGAATATTGAAACAAAACCCATAAAAAAGAT
>PMIG01000289.1 GCA_003157055.1 Bacteroidales bacterium
TCAGCAATTTACCTGTTCGGTTACCTTAAGGCAGACCCTTCGAATTTTTCACTGAACAACAAAAGTGCGACCCTGATTCCCCTTATCCTGATTTCATTGTTGCTTATTCCCTTCCAGGCAGCTTTTGAGGAAATTCTCTTCAGAGGGTACCTGATGCAGGGATTTACCGTTCTTCTCAGGAACCGTTTCTTCCCGCTTATAATGACTTCTGTCCTGTTCGGGCTGATGCATGGAATGAACCCTGAAGTAAAGGCATTTGGATTCTGGACAATGCTTCCTCAATATGTTCTTTTCGGACTCATTTTCGGAATTATGACCATTCTGGATGACGGAATAGAGGCTGCCATCGGAGCACATGCGGCGAATAATGCCTTCCTCTGTATAATGGTGACAAATGATTCATCTGCCCTTCAGACAAACGCCTTATTAGTACAGCATAATATTTATCCCTGGTTAGAATTATTGACAATGATACTTATGGGAGTCCTGATCGTTGTAGTAATGGACAAGATATTTAGATGGAATAATTTTTCTGAAATCTTTGGAAGAATTAACAGGAACGAAATTATTCAGGTCCCATAAACCGATGTTTTTTCTTCACTCCTGAAATTGCCCCACGATTCCTTTATTTCTGAGAGAATTGATTTTATTTCCTCGACCTCCAGAGTGGTCAGCAGCTTAAGACGAGTCTCCTTAAAATGAGGAAGGCCTTTAAAGTAATTTGAAAGATGCCTGCGCATCTCATAAATTGCACGTCTGCCTTCCTTATATTCAAGCGATTTTTCAAGATGAAGAAGAGCGAGATCGGTCTTTTCGCTTACTGTGGGCTCTGGCAGTAATTCACCTGTATCAAGGTAATGTCTGGTATCCCTGAATATCCATGGCCTGCCAACTGATGCTCTTCCTATCATAATGCCATCAACACCATACCTGTCAAACATTTCCCTGGCTTTGATTGGTGAGTCAATATCTCCATTGCCGATGACTGGGATCTTAATCCTTGGATTATTTTTTACTTCCCCGATAAGGGTCCAGTCTGCGGTGCCTTTATATAGCTGGGTGCGCGTCCTTCCGTGAATTGTTATGGCGCTTATGCCAGTATCCTGCAATTGTTCTGCAACGGATACAATTATTTTACTCTCATCATCCCAGCCGAGCCTGGTTTTAACCGTTACAGGAAGCTTTACAGCCTTGACAATTGCCGAAGTCATTTCAATCATAAGGGGAATATTCTGTAGCATGCCGGCACCAGCACCTCTATTTGCAATTTTCCTTACAGGGCATCCGAAATTGATGTCAATCAGTTCAGGCTTTGCCTCTTCAGCTATGAGCGCTGCTTCAACCATTGCATCGATAAGATGTCCATAAAGCTGAATGCCAATGGGCCTCTCGAAATCAAAAATGTCAAGCTTCTTTACGCTTTTTTCGCCATCCCTTATAAGGCCGTCAGAGGAGATGAATTCTGTATACATGAAGTCAGCCCCGTTGGTCTTGCAGATCCACCGGAAAGAAGGATCAGTGATATCTTCCATTGGAGCAAGAAAGAGAGGTCGCTCACCAAGCGATATGTTTCCAATAGTCAAAATGGAGATTTTTAATGAAACTGTACAATGATCAGATTTCGGAACCTATTGCATGATGAAGCTCTGCATCTCAGCTGAACCTGAATTTTTAAGCTCACTTTTCCTGTAAAAATATACCAGGCCGTAATCTTCACTTTCTTTTTTCCTGACATCTTCAGGTAACGAGATGTGTTTTCCTTCAACCTCATTCCAAATCTGGAGGATTAAATCATCAGCCTCCTTTCTCATATCACTTGTCCTTTCAGCATAATCGAGTGTTTTTTTGATGAGGCTTTTATGTAAATTATATGCTTCTATGAATTTTTCGTACCTCACTTTAACTACTGCTATGGTAGGGTTCGTTATCGGACTTCCGCCTTTTTTAATTCTGAACTCTTCACCTTCGATTACCCTTTTTCCCCAGCTTACCAGCTCATTATCAGTACTGAGCGATGGAACAACAGATTCATTTGTTGCAAGTCCGAAATATGCCCTTGCCTCTGCAGGCAGATCACCCCGCAATACTGCCATATTCATTACCCTTATAAAATGAGTGAGATACATACGTGCTTTTCTGACCGCCTCATTATAATCTTTGCTTCTCTTGGTTTGTGATGCAATTGATTGTCTTTGAAGCTGGATTGAATGTTCGAAAAGAGGAAGGAACTGTCTGAGACGGATTAGAATTTTTGGTGAATATGACATTTGGTGCGGGGGCAACTCCTGTCCTTTATCCAATGCACTCTTCAAGGCTTTCATCCGGGCAGAATCGGTGTTGGGTAATCGGCGGTAAGGCATTTTATCGGGGATGTTAATAATTTGTTAATAAGTCCAGCGAATATAATATTATTTTGTTTATAACCAATACTATTCGCATAATAATTGTGCTGATTATTATAAAGTTCATAAGTACTATTAACGGTTATAGCCTGTTAATAAAACTTTCATATAATTTTATATATGACAAAGCTTGAATTGTTTCGGGTACTGGTCAGGCGACTGGTGTATTTATATTAGGATTTTACTTGTTCAGAAGTATAAGGATACTACCTTTATAGTATCCAAATCGATAATTTAAAACAGAGAATTATGTTTAAAAATGATGTTTATATCAAGAGAAGGGAAGCGCTTCATAAGAAGATAAAATCAGGCCTCGCACTATTTATAGGAAATGTTGAGGCACCAATGAATTACCCCGATAACACTTACCATTTCAGGCAGGATAGCGATTTCCTCTATTTCTTCGGACTAGATATTCCAGGGCTTGCAGCAGTTATGGATTTTGATTCCGGAAAGGACCGGATATTCGGCAACGATACTGACATGGACGATATAATATGGATGGGTCCTCAACCTACCATTAGCGAACTTGCTCTTAAATGCGGAATAACAGATACTCTTCCAATTGCAAAGCTTGAAGGGATGTTAAAGGATGCCATGGCTAAAAAACGCAAAGTCCATTTTCTTCCTCCTTACAGGGGAGAGACAAAAATGACGCTGGGCTCCCTGCTGAAGGAGAATCCATGCCAGATGAAAACGCTTGCATCTGCTGATCTTATAAAAGCAGTTATCTCGATGAGATCAATCAAGGAGAAAGTTGAAATAGAAGAGATCGAAAAAGCGCTTGAGATTGCCTATGAGATGCACGTTACCGCTATGATGATGTGCAAACCGGGTGTCAGTGAACAGGATATTTTCGGAACCATTGAAGGAATTGCATTTGCTAAGGGAGGAGGAACATCCTTCCCGATCATTCTCAGCATTAACGGACAGACTCTGCATAATCATAAACATTGCAACATACTTAAAAAGGGGAAGATGATGGTTACAGATGCGGGCGCCGAAACAAACCTTCACTATTCATCGGACATTACAAGGACAACACCGGTCGGAGGGAAATTCAGCCCTCTCCAGAAAGATATCTACGAGATTGTTCTGAAAGCGAATACTGAATGTATCAATGCTGCCAAACCCGGCATTTCAAACCGCGACCTTCATTTCATGGCATGCAGGATAATTGTCGAAGGCATGAAGGAGCTTGGACTGATGAAAGGAGATACGGAAGAGGCTGTAGCTGAAGGCGCTCAGGCGCTTTTCATGCCTCACGGACTGGGGCATATGATGGGACTCGATGTTCACGATATGGAAGCCCTGGGTGAAAATTATGTCGGATATACTGACGTAATAAAACGAAGCCATCAGTTTGGACTGGCATTCCTTCGCTTTGCTCTTCCCTATATACCGGGGCATGTATTCACAGTGGAACCCGGTTGCTATTTTATTCCTGAGCTTATAGATCTCTGGAAATCAGAGGGAAAATTCAAGCAGTTCATTAATTACAGTAAGATCCCTGATTATATGTCCATCGGCGGAATAAGAATAGAAGATAATGTTCTGATAACAGAAAAAGGACATAAGCTGCTTGGCAGGCCAATTCCAAAAACAATAAAAGAAATCGGAATAGTTTGTTCCTGACCGGTTCTTTTTTCAAATGAATCGTCTTTTTGCAATAAGCGATATTCACGGATGCTACAGGACATTTTATGATCTTGTTATCAGAAAAATTAACCTTAAGAAATCTGACAGGCTAATTCTTTTAGGTGATTATATCGACCGTGGTGACCAGAGCAAAGAGGTTGTCGATTTTATCATTGATCTTAAAGAGAAGGGTTTTGATTTAACGATGCTGAAAGGGAACCATGAGGCAATGCTCCTTAATTCAATTCAAGACCCAAGGATGTTTGCCCTCTGGATGATAAACAAGGGTTCGACTACTCTTGAGAGTTTTGGAATTAGCGAGGCGAGCCAGATAGGAAAAAAATATCTTGATTTTTTCGGTTCGCTTGAATATTACAAGGAGATAGGAAATATTTTGTTTGTTCATGCAGGTTTTAACGACTTCATCGGCGATCCGTTTTCAGATTTCGAATCGATGATTTGGGAATGCAACAATTTGTATTTAAATCCTTTGTTGAAGGGCAAAATTATTATTCACGGACATCGTCCTAAATTAGTCGATTATGTGAAGATGCTGATAAATGATAAATCGGATGTCATCCCTATTGATACGGGATGCGTTTATGAGAAGGAGCCGGGTTATGGCTTCCTTTCGGCCCTGGATATAGGCAAGATGGAACTTATTTCAGTTCCCCGTCAATAAGCTTTATAATACTCTCGGTTGAGCCTGGCTATATTAGTCAACTTTATTTCCTTGGGACATTCAGCTTCGCAGGCACCAGTATTCGAACAGTTTCCAAAGCCAAGCTCATCCATCTTTTCTACCATTGCACGGACTCTTTCCTTTGCTTCAATCCGTCCCTGCGGAAGCAATGCAAACTGCGAGATCTTAGCCGAAACAAACAGCATGGCTGAAGCATTCTTACATGCAGCAACACAGGCTCCGCAGCCGATACAGATTGATGAATCAAATGCCGAATCAGCGTTCTTTTTTTGAGCCAGAATCGAGTTTGATTCAGGTGCGGCACCTGCATTTATGGAAATGAAACCACCTGCAATCTGTATCTTGTCGAATGCGCTCCTGTCGACAATAAGGTCTTTGATTACCGGGAATGGTTTTGCCCTCCATGGCTCAACCCATAATGTGTCGCCGTCACTGAAATATCTCATAGACAAGAGACAAGTTGTAACTGCAGGGACCGGGCCATGAGGATGGCCATTGATATACATTCCGCATGAGCCGCATATCCCTTCACGGCAATCGTGATCGAATGCCACGGGTTCCTTATCTTCCTCGACCAGCTTTTTATTAAGTGCGTCAAGCATCTCGAGAAAAGACATTTCGGGTGATACATCCTCCATTCTGTATGTTGCGAAATTTCCTTTTGCCCCGGCATTTTTCTGCCGCCATATCTTTAATGTGAGGTTCATAATATTATTATTTTCAAGATTATATTTTAATCATGCAATCTTTTCACCTCTGTGCCTTTGCACCGTTGTACCCTTGCACCTTTATTTATAGCTTCTCACCTTCATCTCAACATATTCGAATTTCAACTCTTCTTTATGGAGAATGTGAGGCTTGCCTTCACCAGCATATTCCCAGGCGGCGACATATGCAAATTCATCATCATTGCGCAGCGCCTCGCCATCCGGTGTCTGGTACTCTTCCCTGAAATGCGCTCCGCAAGATTCCTTCCTGTCAAGGGCATCGGTAATGAGAAGTTGTGCGAGGTCGAAATAGTCAGCCACTCTTCCTGCCTTTTCCAGTTCCATATTAAGGTCAGCAGCGCTTCCGGAGATGTTAAGGTCTTTCCAGAATTCATCCTTCAGCTCCCTTACCAGTTCAAGGGCTTTTTTCAACCCTGTTTCATTTCGTGACATCCCGACATAGTCCCACATTATCTTGCCCAGGCGCTTGTGGAAAGATGAAGCTGTATGTTTTCCTTTTATTGACATAAGCTTATTGATTCTCTCCTTTGCAGCTTTTTCTGCTTCTTCAAATTCCGGTTTGTCGGTCGCAATTTTTGCAACGCTTATCTGGTCGGCAAGGTAATTGCTTATCGTATTCGGAAGGATAAAGTAACCATCGCCTGCAGCCTGCATCAGGGAGCTGGCCCCAAGGCGGTTTGCTCCATGGTCGGAAAAGTTAGACTCGCCGATAGCATATAATCCTGGAATGGTAGTCATCAGTTCATAGTCAACCCATAAGCCTCCCATGGTATAATGACCTGCCGGGTATATGCGCATAGGTTCGTCATATGAATCTATCCCTGTGATTGTCTTGTACATATCGAAAAGGTTTCCATATTTATTTTCAATGGCTTTCTTCCCTTGCTTGTTAATTGCATCCCTGAAGTCGAGATTCACTGCCAGTCCTGATTCGCCAACGCCATAGCCCGCATCGCATCTTTCTTTTGCTGCGCGAGAAGCTACGTCCCTTGGAACCAGGTTTCCAAATGCGGGATATCTTCTTTCCAGGTAATAATCTCTCTCCTCCTCCGGGATGTCGTTTGCAGGACGTTTGTCGCCCTTTGTTTTTGGGACCCATATCCTGCCGTCATTCCTGAGCGACTCTGACATGAGTGTCAGCTTCGACTGGAATTCATTGAGCTGCGGAACGCTTGTAGGATGGATCTGGACAAAGCTGGGGTTTGCAAAAAACGCTCCCTTCCTGTGAGCTTTCCAAGCTGCCGATGCGTTTGAATTGACTGCAAGAGTCGAGAGATAATATATTGTACCATAACCCCCTGTAGCAAGAACCACGGCATGTGCTCCGTGTCGTTCAATTTCTCCGGTAATAAGGTTGCGAGTTATTATTCCGCGTGCCCGGCCGTCGATCACAACAAGGTCAAGCATCTCCCGGCGGGGGAACATTTTTACATTTCCTTTTTTGATCTGCCTGTTCAGCGATGAATAACAGCCGAGAAGGCACTGTTGTCCGGTCTGTCCCTTGGCGTAGAAGGTCCTTGACACCTGTACGCCTCCAAAAGAGCGTGTGTCGAGTGTCCCTCCATAGTCGCGGGCAAACGGAACACCAAGGGCAGTAAAATGATCGATCACCTGGTTGCTCACCTCGGCCGCCCTGTATACATTGGCTTCACGTGCACGGTAGTCACCCCCTTTTATCATATCATAAAAGAGCCGGAAAGTCGAATCACCGTCGTTCTGGTAATTCTTTGCGGCATTTATTCCTCCCTGTGCAGCTACAGAGTGAGCCCTGCGCGGAGAATCCTGGTAACAGAAATTCTTCACGCTATATCCAAGCTCGCCCAGAGCTGAAGCAGCTCCTGCCCCTGAAAGACCTGTTCCGACGACAATAATCTCTATTTTCTTTTTGTTTGCCGGGTTAACAAGTTTAACTGAAGCCTTGTACCTGGTCCACTTTTCAGCAAGAGGACCATCGGGTATCTTTGAAATGAGTTTTCCCATGTTGAATGAGTTAATCTATCTAAAAAGCCAGAGTGTCAATGAGATAAATGCAAATCCTGCCGGTAATACAATTGCATAAACCCATGCAATGACATTTACAACTGGAGTCCATATCCTGTGGTTAAGCCCAAGGGTTTGAAAAGCCGACGAAAATGCATGGTAAAGATGAAGCCCGAGCAATGCAAAGCACGTCAGGTAAATATAGTTGTATGCAGGTATTTTAAAGAGCGAATGTGCGACTGAGTAAAAATCTTCAGGGTTTCCCCGAACAATTCCGAGTTTTATGAAATAAAAGTTGAAGAAATGAAGAACAAGAAAAGTCAAAACCGAAGCGCCGGTCCAGATCATAAACCTGGAGAAAAACGAAGTTTCTGATTTATTTCCGCCAGCATAACCGATAGGCCTGGCAAACCAGTTCTGAATCTGCAGCAGGATTCCCCAGGTTATATGAATTAAAATTGCAAGCAGGAGAACAACCTCCACAATTTTAATTACCGGGAAAGTTGCCATAAAATGAGCTGCCTTGTTGAATGGCTCCGGGTTGCCTTTCAGCAGCATCAGATTTATTACCAGGTGTACCGGCAGAAAAAGAAGTAAAAAAAGACCTGCCAGAGCCATGACGAACTTCTTCGATAAGGATGAAAAAAGAATTTTATTCATTTGGGATGAAATATTTACTAGTTGGAATTCAGCTTATTGATCGTTTCTATAAAATTAAAACTAAATTCAGGAATTATCAATAATCATATTGCACTATATTAGTCCGTTAAATCATTAAAAGATATGATTTAACTCATTATTTATTGTTCCTGTTAACAAAGGATTACAGATGGAAAAATTCTTTAGATTCAATGACGGGAAGATCTTCTACAAAGATATCGGTTCGGGTGAAACGATTGTGCTTCTGCACGGGTACCTTGAGACTTCTGAAATATGGGAAAGTTTTGCCGGTAAGCTGTCAAAAGAATTCAGGGTTATAATACCTGACATCCCCGGGCACGGAAAGTCAGATATTTTTGGTGAAGTGACTTCAATGGAATTAATTGCGAAGATTATTAAAGAGCTTCTCGCCGGTATCGGAATTAAAAAAGTGTTTCTGGCAGGGCATTCTCTTGGAGGATATGCTGCCCTTGCCTTTGCAGAGATGTTTCCTGATAGCTTGTCAGGCTACTGTCTTTTCCATTCGCAACCTTTTGCCGATACTCCTGAAGCGCTTGATAAAAGAAAGCGCGAGATCTATCTGGTCCTTGCAGGCAAAAAAGACCTGATGTATCCCGATAATGTATCAAGGATGTTTGCTACATCGAACCTGAAGAAATTCTATTCTGCTCTCCAGAGATCTAAAAAAATAGCATCTTCGGTTTCTGCTGACGGAATAGTTGCCGTTCTTAAGGGTATGATGGCAAGACCATCGAGGATTTCAGTGATGGAGATGGGCCCGGTTCCCTGCCTGTGGATCCTGGGACGAATGGATAATTATATTAATTGTGATGTTATTCAGAATAAAGTAGAATTGCCTTCCAATGCCCAGGTAGTAATCATGGAGAATTCAGGGCATCTCGGATTTATCGAGGAAGAAGATCTTTCGGTGAATGTCCTTGGCGATTTCGTCAGAAAGACCTGAAGGGAGAGCACAGGAGTTCCTGGTAGACGTGCGCCATTAGTTCTTCAGGTACTCTATCGCATATTTGAGAGTAGTATCAAGTTGTTCCCAGATAGGATAGAATCCCTTATTATCCAGTATATTACGGGCAATATATGCCTTCAGCTGTATATTGATGGAATTACCTGATATCTTAATCCCTTCGGGGTCAGCTTTAACCGATTTTTTAGCCGTAAAATCAATAAACTGATTTAGCAATCCCTGTTTGTCAAGGTATTTTTCAAGTTCTTTTGGGTCAGTGAATATTTTTAACGATTCTCTTTGTCTGTCGGCGTAGTTCAGTGCGAACTGGTAAATAAGTGGTCTGACCTTAAGAAAATAAGGAGAGAATCCTAAAGTGTCATAAGGAACGAATTTATCAGGCATTATTCCGCCGCCACCGTAGACAATTTTTCCGCCAGGTGTTGTGAATTTAAGCAGCTTGTCAAAATGAATGCTGTCGGAATTCTCAAATTCATGTCTTGAATAGCGGGTGCTCAGGTCTTCATAATACTCATCAAAACCATCTTTATACGGTTTCTGAATCGACCTGCCTGTCGGAGTATAATAACGGGCGATTGTCAGTCTCATACCAGAGCCGTCGGTAAACTGAACCGGTTCCTGTACGAGTCCTTTTCCAAATGATCTTCTTCCGATGATTGTTCCCCGGTCATTATCCTGTAACGCTCCTGCCAGTATCTCGCTTGCCGATGCGCTCCATTCATCGACAAGTATTACAAGGTCGCCGGTTTCAAATTCCCCGTCGCCGGTTGCCCTGGCTTCATTGCGTGGCTGGGTCCTTCCCTTTGTATAGACTATAAGCTGATCCTTTTTAAGGAACTGGTTAGCAATCTGTATTGCAGCTTCCATTATGCCACCGGAATTTCCACGAAGATCAATTATCAGCTTTGTCATTCCCTGGGACTTCAGCTCTTTAAGTCCCTGCATGAATTCAGCGAAAGTTGTCATCGCAAAGCTGTTGATCTTGATATACCCGGTATTATTGTTGACCATGTATGCCACATCAACACTGTAAATTGGAATTTTGTCCCTGGTAATATCAAATGAAAGAAGCTCCTTGTGGCCCTTGCGGAGGATCCTTACTTTCACATCTGTTCCTCTCGGACCCTTGAGCATGCTCATTATTTTTTCGTCGCTTATTCCTTTTCCGGCAACAAGAGAGTCATTCACATAAAGTATTTTATCGCCAGGAAGCAATCCAAGCTTTTCAGAAGGACCTCCGGGGATAGTGCTGATTACCAGGATAGTATCGGTTGCCATATTGAACGAAATGCCTATACCCTCAAAATTTCCCTGCAATGGCTCGTTTGCCCTGGCCAGATCGCGTGCGGGAATATAAACTGAATGAGGATCGAGTTTCTTCAGAATGGCAGGAATTGCAGCTTCCACAAGGTCGTTGCGGTTTACTGAATCCACATAGTTTGATTCTATCAGGTTCAGAATATTGTTGATCTTATCATTCCTTGACCAGATGCCAGAATGCTGCGCAATGTCGCTGTGTCTTGGAAGATAAAGGCCGAGCATTATTCCGAGCACAAGAGTTGCTGCCAGAAGCAGCGGAAGCAAGATACTTCTGCCTGAGTTATTCCTGTTCATAAATGTCATTTTCGGGATCAATAAACACCAGCTCTATGCCGGCGCGCTTCAGCAGGTCAAGACCGTCAGTTATCCTGTACCTGTTGCAGTAAACAACTCTTTTTATACCTGACTGTATTATCAGCTTGGCACACTCCATGCAAGGTGATGTAGTAACATATAGAGTTGAATCCTCGCTCGAGTTGTTTGACTTGGCTACCTTGGTAATGGCGTTTGCTTCGGCATGAAGCACGTATGGCTTGGTTACATTATTTTCGTCCTCGCATATATTTTCAAATCCTGAAGGAGTGCCGTTATATCCGTCGGAAATGATCATTTTCCCCTTTACAATAAGTGCGCCTACCTGCCGCCGTTCACAATACGAATTCCGGGCCCAGATAAGAGCCATTTCAAGGTAGCGCTTATCAAAAGCAATTTGCTTCTCGCCATAAGGTTTAATGGGATCTTTTGCTGCCATAATTTAATTTTTTGCCGGAGCGCCCAAAGTTACATATTTAAATAAAGCTTCATCCATGAAATAAAAATAATAAATATTGACCGGCCAAAATTGTGAGATTCCTCGCTATCGCTCGCAATGGCAGACGTTTTGTGAGATGGAGAGTCGAAGGGGGTGGTTGGTGGNNCCACCAACCACCCCCTACCTCATGAATCCTTAGGCCTGTCATTCTGAGCGGAACGAAGTGAAGCGAAGAATCTTCTTTTCATATATTACCCGTTTAAGAATGAAAAACAGTAATCCTGATTTCAGCCACAAATCTTATCAGATTCTTACTCCTAATATGACTACATCATCGACCTGATCTTGAACGCCCTTCCATTTTATAAAAGTGCTTTCAATGATTTCCTTCTGTTCCTTCATTGGCCTTGATGATATTTCAACCAGGAGCTCCCTGAATTTCTTACCCTTGAACTTTTTTCCTTCAGGTCCGCCAAACTGGTCTTCATAACCGTCGGAAAAGAAATAGAACAGATCTCCCTTTTCAATTTTTATTTCGTGATTGATAAATTCTCTCATTCTTTCATAAATGGCAATAGGCATTTTATCGGCTGCAATCTCTGATAATTGTGTATTCCTTACCATCAACAGAGGATTATAGGCACCGGCATAATTCAGCTTCATTTCAATGAAGTCAATGGAAATTACGACTATGTCCATTCCGTCTTTTGCTTCACCTGAGATTCCCTGCTGCTGAAGAGCTTCAATTACCTTCTCCCTGAGCTTTCCGAGTATAATATCTGGTTTTACAATATGATCTTTATTTACTATTTCATTAAGAAAGGCCACTCCCAGCATGCTCATAAATGCCCCGGGAACTCCATGACCTGTACAGTCTGCTGCTGATATTATAAGCTTGTTCTCAACCTTGCTTACCCAATAAAAATCGCCGCTTACAATATCACGTGGTCTGAAGAAAACAAAGCTTTCCGGAACCAGATCAGTAAAATCCTGACTGGCAGGCAATACTGCATTCT
>PMIG01000247.1 GCA_003157055.1 Bacteroidales bacterium
TTGTTAATTGAAGTAATACTTGCCTGGTCAAGGTTCTTTACAATCTTATCATTTGAATATGCGGTTATGGTAAAGGTGATCTTTGTTCCAATATTGCCGGGAAGGCCCGAAGGACTTTCGGCAGTGAGCTCTCCTCCCATCATCTCTACCAGCTGCCTTGCAAGAACGGTCCCGAAGCCGGATTCATCGTTACCCCACGATGCTTTGGAATCGACATTGACATAGTCACCGAATATCTTCTTGAAGCTTGCCTTGTCAAAGCCGGTACCAGTATCGAGCAGCTCAAAGCCAAGAACGAGGATTCCGCTTTTATTGCTTTTCAGCGTGCAATTCAGAACTATTTCGCCTTTGGTGGTATTCGATGCAGAATGGTTTATAAGGTTGGTAAGCACTTGCCTCAGCCTGAATGGATCGGCAACTATGCTATGAGGAATGTTATCGTCGATATTATAAATAAAAACGACATCGTTATCGGCAATATATGTCCTGGCCAGGTCGGAGCAGTAATTTATTTCCTCCCTCAGGTTGAAGGGGACCTCATCAAGAATCATTTTCCCGGTTTCAATCTTTGAAAAATCGAGGATATCATTTATGATGTTAAGGAGAACTTCAGTTGAACGTCGCAAAAGTTTTATTATTTCCTTCACATCATCCGGCGCCTCCTGCCTGTTAAGGATATCAGTCATACCGATGATACCATTGAGCGGGGTTCTGATCTCGTAGCTCATGCGCGCAAGAAACTCTGATTTGGCCTCATTTGCCTTTGCTTCCTGCTTGCGTGCCGATTCAAGCAAAGTAACATCTATCAGGATCTCCATTGTTGCCTCTTCACCCAGGAAAACAACAGGTATACTGTTCCTGTAGAGTACGATTTCGCCTATCTCTTTTTTGATTATGACAAACTGATCGGGGTTGAATGTTCCTACGAGGTTCTTTGAAAAATAATCACTGCTTTCGGGATATGAGGTTTCAGGGAATATCTTCCCCTTCATTTCAGCCTCCCCGTGATAAGAATATTGTATAGCTGCTATTTTATTGGCTTTTATTATTTCCCCGTTCTTGTTGTGAATTATCACACCCACGGGCATCTCTTCAATAAGCATGAAAAGCATCTTCTCTGATTCGCTCAGCTGTTTCGTCTCCGATTTTTGCTTCCTCAGATATTTCATGAACATCGAGATAATGAGCAGCATAAGAAGAAGAGTGCCGGTCACAATTATAATAGAATTTCTTATGATGTATTTTTGGAAAAGCTCGGTAGGGGTCGTGAATACAAGGCAGAGGTTTCTCTGCAAAAGCTGAACAGGATAAAAAGATGAGATAACTTCCTTTGATTTACCCTTGATTTCAGCCTTATGAATGATATTATTCATTGTCCCGGTTTCAATTGACGCGGTAATTATCTTTATTCTTGAATAGGTTATTTTGCTGATGCTATTACTGAATATTATATTGCCGGAATCGCTTACAACCCATTGCCATTGATAATCTTTAAGATTGAACACGGAAAAGGTCTTGGTGAAGTAGTTCTGATAATCAACCGTAACAACGATATCACCCACAGCAACATTATTTTCATAGATCGGAAGGTAATAATTGAATTTCTTGTTTTCTTCAAGCAGCTTGTCCCGGTCAATAATTTCACCTTGTATATGAAGCACATACGGCGATTGTTCCAGCCAGTCTCCAACTTCATCTTTCTTTAAAGTAAATTCATTCCTGTTGTGGTCAAATATTTTGATCCCGGTCACAAAATCCTTGTATTTTGAATAGAATAATTTCATTTTATCAGTGATCTGGTATCGTTTATCCTTATCATTGAAAAAAGAGTCGAGATCACCGGAAAGAATTATTTGATTAAGGTCGCTTGTAAAATAATTATTTGTGCTATCTACGGAAAGACCGACAATTTGAACCTGCCGGTCGAGCAGCGCAGTAATATAATTTATCTGTTTGTTATACAGGCTTCTATAATAGAAAAAATTTACCAGTAATATCAGTATGAAGGCTGTATAGACAAATATCAGGAGTTTTTTCATCGTGTTTTAGATTTGCCGGCAACTGGATGGCAAAGATATGTTAAATAGGGAAAAATTAATTGGATCATCGATATTTACGGTTATTATCGTTCAGTATATTCAAATAACTGCGGTACCTGAGGGGATCTATTGCCCCAGTTTCAACTGCGTTTCTTACAGCACACCCGGGTTCATCGAAATGAAGACAATTATAAAATCGGCACTCTTTTGAGACTCTGAAAATTTCGGGGAAGAAATGATAGATTTCATTTTTCTCCATATCTATCACTCCGAATCCCCTGATCCCGGGGGAATCGATCACAAATCCTCCAAAAGGCATCGGGTGCATCTCCGGGAAGGTTGTGACGTGCTTCCCTTGTTTATGATAATCGGAAATTGCTTTTGTTTTCAGATTAAGTGCGGGGTTTAATGCATTTATGAGGGTTGTCTTGCCAACTCCGGAATTCCCGGCAAGTAGATTAATATTCCCCTTCATCTTATCCTTCAGAATATCCACGCCCTGGTTGTTGATGATTGAAAGGCAAAGGCATTCATATCCGATCCTGGAGTAAAGCGACTCCAGGTATTCCATTCTTTTTATTTCAGCTTTCCCGTAAAGATCTGTTTTATTGATTATTATTGTTGCCGGGACTCTATATGCCTCAGCCGTCATCAGAAATCTGTCTATAAACTCCACGGGGGTTTCCGGAAGAATTATTGTTATCATCAGGAACAGGTGGTCGACGTTGGCTGCAATAATCTGGAACTCCTTTGATAGGTTTGAGGCTTTTCTCAGGATATAGTTCCTGCGATCGAGAAGCTCGGTAATAATACCTGTATTGCTGCCAGATTCAAAATCAAATTTGACATTATCCCCAACCGCAACAGGATTAGTGGTCCTCAGGTTTCTCTCCCTGAACTTCCCCCTGATAACGCAATCGGTAATTTTCCCGTCGCTATGCAACACCCTGTAGTGAGATCCGGTTGACTTTATGACAATTCCCTGTTCCAAAGAATCGGTATTTAGGGTAAAGATAACTTGTTATTAATTTAAAATACTTAGGGACGTTGCATGCAACGTCCCTACAATTAAAATTCAATCTATTCAAAAGCTTAATCGTCGGAAGCCATCAGCAGGAACGACTTCATTTCGAAGCTATGGAAAATTGGTCTCAGCCTCTCGACATTGTAATTTTCTGAAACTTTTACTATTTTTTTCGAGGATGTTACAACATCAATCGGTACATTATCATAGCGTCCGTTCTTAAGGACGACTATTCTTCCATGCATCCCTTTCATTATCAGGTCAAGAGCCAGGTTCCCGTATGCCATGGGAACGATTGAATCGAGGAAATCAGGATCGCCGCCACGAACCATGTAGCCAAGCTTCTGGTTTATGACATTAATGGTTTTTCCGCCATTGTATTTGGGAGAGAGCTCTTTCAGCTTCTGGGAAACAACATCTCCGATCCCTCCCAGCTTTGCATGACCGTAAGCATCTCTTTCATTGTCGTGGAATATCATTTCGCCACCCTCGAACATGGCTCCTTCTGAGACAAGAACAATTGAATATTTGCTTGGGTTATTATTTCTGTCCTCAACCAGCAGCTTTGCAAGAAGTTCTATGTCAAACTTATATTCAGGAATGACACATCGGTTTGCTGAGCCGGCCATCGTCGGAAGCATGGCTGTAAAGCCTGCATATCTGCCGAAAACCTCAAGAACAAGAAATCTCTCATGCGATCCTGCAGATGTTCTCAGGCTGTTTGTCATTTGAATAGTTCTTGTAACGCAGGTGCTGAATCCGATGCAATAGTCAGTTCCCGGAACATCGTTATCCATTGTTTTAGGGATGGCAATTACTTTTACTCCCTGCCTGTAGAGGTGAACTCCATAGCTAAGAGTGTCATCGCCCCCTATCGGGATAAGGTAATCGATACCAAGCCATTCCAGGTTTTTAATGATCTCCGGGGTAATGTCATTTATTTCAGCATTATATTTCCCCATCAAATGATCCGGAACACTGGCCTTCGGCATGTGACTGGGACGTGTTCTTGAAGTGTGAAGGAAGGTGCCTCCGGTTCGCCCGGCCTTGTTTACCACATTGTCGGTAAGGATTTCGTAGCAGTTGCTGTTGTCAGCTTTATTATCGCGGATTAATTCCGAAATTCCTGCCCATCCTCTTCGCAGTCCGATTACTTTATACCCTTCCCGGTTGGCACGTATTGTTACCGCACGTATTGCGGGATTAAGACCCGGCACATCGCCACCCCCTGTCAGAATTGCAATGACTCCCTTCGTTTTTGGTGTTACCATGATTTTTTTCTTTTTATATGATATTATGTTGTTTTTATTCGACTCCTAAAGTATAACTTTTTAAAATTATTCTATGGAAATGAAAACAATTTTTAGCCGATTGCAGAATAATTCTTTACAGATTAAA
>PMIG01000254.1:0-5205 GCA_003157055.1 Bacteroidales bacterium
TTTTGCCCTGTCAATCAATGTGATATTATCACAGAGCTCTTCAACTGACCCCATGTTATGAGTTGAAAAGATTATGGTAGCTCCACGGTCTCTCAGAAAAAGTATTTCATTCTTTATTGTATTGGCATTTACCGGATCGAACCCGGTGAATGGCTCATCGAAAATAATAAGTTTTGGCTCATGGAGAATAGTAGTAATAAACTGAACTTTCTGTTGCATACCTTTTGAAAGCTCTTCAACTTTCTTGCCCCACCAGTCGACCATATCAAGTTTTTTGAACCAGTATTTAAGCCTTCTCATTGCTTCAGCCTTTGAAAGTCCTTTAAGTTGAGCAAAGTAGAGAGCCTGCTCGCCAACTTTCATTTTCCTGTAAAGGCCTCTCTCTTCCGGCAGGTAACCGATAGATAAGACATCATCAGGCATCAGTTTCTCGCCATTCAGGAAGAGTTCGCCGGCATCAGGACCGGTTATTTGATTGATGATGCGGATAAGGGTTGTCTTACCGGCACCATTTGGTCCAAGCAGGCCGTATATGCATTGTTCAGGCACTGAGATACTTACATTATCCAGCGCCTTGAAGCTGCCGAACTGTTTGGATACATTCCTTGCTTCAAAGAGTGACATAAAAGAATAATTAGTTTTTAAAATGAGGAGTAAATATATGAAATCTATTGATTTCCTACTCGAAGTATCCTCTCATCCTTTCGAAAAAGCCCTTATCGTCTTTATCGGGCTTTGGCTCGAATGATTCCGATTCCCTGAATTTCTCGATGGTTTTTGACTCTTCCTTGGTCATGGTTTTAGGTATCCATACGTTAACATTCACAAGAAGGTCGCCGCGCCCATAGCCGTTAACTTCAGGCAATCCCTTGCCTCTGAGGCGGAGGATCTTCCCGGGTTGGGTGCCTGGGTCTATTTTTATTTTAACATTATTGTCTACTGTAGGTACCTCAACATGAGTGCCCAGTATTGCATCGGGTATACTGATAAAAAGGTTGTAGATGAGGTCATTGCCTTCCCTGAGGAGATCGGAGTGATCCTCCTCGTCAATAACTACCAAAAGATCACCGTTTACACAGCCTCTTCTGGGAGCGTTGCCCTTTCCGCCGACAGTCATCTGCATTCCCTTGGCGACACCGGCAGGTATGTTTATTTTGATAATATCTTCTTTCTGCACTATCCCTTCGCCATAACAGGTCGTACATTTCTTAGTTATGGTTTTCCCTTCTCCGCCGCACGACGGGCAAACCGAGGAAGTCTGCATCTGTCCGAGCATTGTATTAGTCAGCCTTGTAATATGGCCTGCCCCATGGCATGTGGAACATGTCGACATGCTGTGAGCATCAGCGGCCCCAGTACCTCCGCAAGTCTCGCAGATATCGTATTTTGTGACTTTTATTTTCTTTTCTGCCCCATTTGCAACTTCATGCAGACTAAGCTTGACTTTAACCCTGAGGTTTGACCCCTTATTAATCCTTTTAGCTCCACGCCTGCTGCCAGCGAATGCGCCAAAACCACCGAAAGCATCTCCGAAAATATCACCAAACGACGAAAATATATCATCCATCGTCATGTCTCTGCCGCTAAATCCGCCGCTTGCACCGCTCATTCCGGCATGACCGAACCGGTCAAACCTGGCTTTCTTTTCATCGTTGCTAAGAACCTCGTAAGCTTCTGCAGCCTCCTTGAAATTCTCTTCAGCTTTTTTGTCACCCGGATTCTTATCGGGATGAAATTTAAGGGCCTGTTTTCTGTATGCCTTTTTTATCTCCTCCTTTGAGGCATTTTTTGATACTCCAAGGATCTCGTAATAGTCTCTTTTTTCCATCCGTTTTAATTTGCAATTGACTGCACTGTCCTAGCAGGTTGAGTTTTATTCCCCGACTACGACTTTGGAATGTCTTATAATCTTATCCTGAAGATAATAGCCTTTCTGTATGACGTCTATGATTTTTCCCTTTTTATCCTCCTCATCCACAGCAACTTTTGCAACAGCATCGTGAAGGTCGACATTGAAAGGGCAGTTAAGCGAAGCAATCTCCCTGACTCCGTTTTGCTTCAGAAAATCGTTGAATTTCACATAAATGAGGTCAATTCCGTTTTTTATTGCGATGTAGTCTGACGATGATTCTATATTTGAAACTGCTCTGTCAAAATCGTCCATGACCGGCAGGAGCTTAAGGAGCATATCTTCAGTGGCATATTTTGAGAGTTCCATTTTTTCACGCAGGGTTCTTTTACGGTAATTATCAAATTCGGCCGAAAGACGAAGATATTTGTCCTGCATCTCTGCCAGTTTTTCNNCATTCCGGAGTAATCCGGAAAATCGTTATTCTCTTTATTATCAGATGTTTCGATATGTTTTTCCTCTCCGGCGTTTTCTTCGCCAGGTCTCTTTTTCTTAACCATCGCTCAAAAAATTTCGAATTATTACTTCATTAATCAGCAAAATACCTGCCAATGGGAAATTATTGACATTTTGACAGAGGGGTAGAAAGGTTCAACAGTGCAGTAGTGCAAAGGCACAAAGGCGAAACAAAGCAAAAGAATTAATCTCTTAATGTTTTAACACCTTAGCATCCTAATACCTTAAAGCCTTATATTCTTTTTATATCAGCTCCCAGAGCATTCAGACGTGCATCAATATTCTGGTACCCGCGGTCGATCTGTTCTATATTATGAATTACGCTTTCACCCTCGGCAGACATTGCAGCTATAAGCAGGGCAACCCCGGCCCTTATATCGGGTGAGGTCATTACAGTTCCCCGAAGCTTTCTCATTTTATCCATGCCTATAACAGTGGCACGATGAGGATCGCACAGGATTATCTGGGCGCCCATGTCTATAAGCTTATCGACAAAAAAGAGGCGGCTCTCAAACATTTTCTGATGAATCAAAACCGATCCTTTTGCCTGTGTAGCCGTTACCAGGAAAACACTGAGGAGGTCTGGCGTCAGCCCGGGCCATATGGCATCAGCTATAATCATTATTGACCCGTCAATGAAGGTCTCAATTTCATAATGTTTCTGCTGTGGAATGAAGATGTCATCACCCCTTCTTTCAAGCTCGATGCCAAGCCGCCGGAATGAGTCAGGTATTATTCCCAGTTCATCGTAGGAGACATCTTTAATTGTTATTGCAGATTCTGTCATTGCCGCCATACCGATAAATGAACCAATCTCGATCATATCGGGAAGGACGGTATGTGTGCAACCTTTAAGTTCCTTTACGCCATCAATATATAACAGATTGGATCCTATACCGTCAATTTTTGCTCCCATTGAAACGAGCATGCGGCATAGTTGCTGGATATAGGGTTCACAGGCGGCATTATATATTGTCGTCCTGCCTTTGGCAAGAACAGCAGCCATTATAATATTTGCAGTTCCTGTAACTGAAGCCTCGTCAAGGTGCATGTAAGCTCCCTCCAATGATTCAGCTTCCACTTTAAAAAAAGGATCGTCTGAATCGAATTCAAACCTGGCTCCGAGTTTCTGGAAGCCGATGAAATGTGTATCGAGACGCCGGCGTCCGATCTTGTCTCCACCAGGCTTTGGGATGAACGCCTTGCCAAACCTGCCTAAAAGCGGACCGACAACCATTACAGATCCTCTAAGGCTGATGCTCTGCTTTCTGAATTCCGATGTCTGCAGATAATCAAGATTGACTTTTTCGGCCTCAAAAGAGCATGATGAATCAGACTCATGGATAACCTTAACGCCCATGCATTCAAGAAGCTCTATAAGGTTGTTTACATCGGAAATATCCGGGATATTTTTTATCGTGACTTTTTCGGAAGTAAGAAGCGCAGCACAGATAACCTGGAGGGCTTCATTCTTTGCGCCCTGGGGAATTATTTCGCCCTTCAGCTGCTTCCCTCCCTGAACGATAAAAGTACCCATTAATGCCGGTTATGAAGTTGCTTTTTATGGAATGGCTTATTCTGCTGCTTGCCATGAGATTTCCCCATTGGCTTTCCCTGAGGTTTCTTTTTAGTCTGTGGAAGGAGTTCCCTGATTTCAAGAATCTTTACTCCTTCAGTCATCTTCAGTCTGCCTTTTGAAAGAAGAGTCATGTCGCCAATGATCACCTCATCAGGTACCTGACTTCTGTTCCATGTTATNNAGGAACCTGATGTTACCCTGCTGGTATGGCACCGGTCCGGGCTTTTCAAAAAATTTTGTCTGTTCCGGAACAGGATAGGGAGAATCAATATCAAGCTCGAAATTTGCAATAAGTGAAAGGTGATCCCATAATTTATGCCTGAAATCACCCTCATCACGCAACTGCGGATTCAGATTGCCCATGATCTGAATTATTGTTCTGGCGGCACGGTTCCTTTCGTCCCTGTCCTGAATTGTCTTTATATGATCAACCATTTTCTGCACATTCCTTCCATATTCCGGTAATGCCATCCTTTTTCGCTGTGTATTGTAATCGTAAGTCATTATCTGGTTTTTAATAACTGCAAATCTAATAATTATATGCCAATTCACGAAAATTGTTGACAACCAACCGGCAACGAGTGAAACTTAAGACAGATTTGGCTTATTTTTCAACCCGCTTATTATCTTTGATGTACCTAATAAACTTTAAATGTTAAAAAATTCCTTTTCGTTCATAATCCTGTTATTTCTAAGTTCATCTCTCAGAGGGCAGGCAAATTATAAACCTGATCCACTTGTTGACATAATTCATTATGAATTTAATATTTGTCTTAATGACTCGAGTGATATTATCACCGGGGTGACTGATGTAGAGATGAATTTTTCCGGACCCGTTGCCTCATTCTCGCTTGATTTTAAGAACATAAACCAGAACGGGAAAGGTATGAAGATCAGCCATGTAATATTCAACGGTTCTGATGTCACCTGGACACATTCTGAAAACAAGCTCAGAATTACTCCGTCAATTTCAGAAAGCAAAGGCAGTTATGGCAAGCTTGAGATAATATATTCCGGAGTTCCTGCTGACGGACTTATAATATCGAAGAATAAATTTGGTAACCGCACTTTCTTTGCCGATCACTGGCCAGACAGGGCATCAAGTTACCTACCGGTAGTAGATCATCCTTCCGACAAGGCCACTGTTGATTTCAATATTACAGCACCGGCACATTATGAAGTAGTTGCAAGTGGTCATCTGACAGAGGAGAGTGATTTGCCTGGAGGACGGAAGCTAACCAGATGGAAGGAAGATGTCCCG
>PMIG01000254.1:5276-9604 GCA_003157055.1 Bacteroidales bacterium
TATTCTTATGAAAAGCTCGCCAACGTGCAGTCGAAAACCATTTTCGGCGGTCTTGAAAATGCTGGCACCATCTTTTATTTTGAAAATTCAGTCACCGGGCATGGCAAAGACGAGGACCTAATGGCCCATGAGATAGCACATCAGTGGTTTGGCAATTCAGTGACTGAAAAAGAATGGCACCATATCTGGCTAAGTGAAGGTTTTGCAACTTACCTTGCGGCAGTCTACAGGGAGAAGAATTACGGGGAAGAAAATCTGGCCGAAATTATGAGATCAGCCCGTGAAAAGGTTATCAGAAGTTTTGAGATGAGCCCGGGAGCTGTTATTGATACTACTATTACTAATCTAATGAGTCTTCTGAGCACTAATTCTTATCAGAAAGGAGCATGGGTGCTTCATATGCTGAGATACGAGGTTGGTGAAGAAAAATTCTGGAAAGGGATGAGACTCTATTATGAAAAGTACAGGAACGGGAATGCCATCACCGATGATTTCAGAAAATGCATGGAAGAGGTAAGCGGAAGAAATCTTGAATTTTTTTTCCATCAATGGCTGTATGTTGCGTGGCAGCCGGATCTGAAAATCAGGCAGGAGACCGCAAAAAGCGGGGAAACTGTAATCATAATCGAACAAACCCAGGATTATATTTATTCCTTCAATCTGGACCTTGGAGTGAAGGATTCAAAGGGATCCAGAACCATATCGGTTCCTGTAAAAGAGAGGATTACGAAAATCCAGATAAAAGCAAAATCGGGATTTGAACTCACTCCCGACCCGGGAGTAAAGTTATTATTCCGGAACCTACCGGGTGACATGCCACACTGAAGAGATCATAATAATTAAAGACCAATTAATTTAATTGATATATTTAAAACACTTTAAGAATTAATAGCAGAAATAAAACAATGCCGGGCTTTACTTTTTTATAAGTTAAAGTTTGAAGTTTTGAATTCATTTTCATATTAAAATCGAAGGAGCAATTATGCATATTCCTGATGGTTATCTTAGCCCCCAGACTTACATTCCTTTAATGGGAGTATTTGTAGTATCTGCAGCTTTAGCAGTAAAAAATGTTAAAAAAGAAGTTTCAGCGCGCAACATTCCATACCTCGGAATGGCTGCAGCATTCTCTTTTATAATTATGATGTTTAATTTGCCGATACCCGGAGGGACAACTGGTCATGCAGTAGGCTCTGCTGTAATCGCAATCCTTTTTGGTCCATGGGCTGCAACGGTAGCTGTATCGGTGGCGATAATTATACAGGCACTTATTTTTGGCGATGGCGGAATTACGGCAATTGGTGCAAACTGCTTCAACATGGCGGTATTTATGCCTTTTGCTGCATATTATATTTTTAAACTTCTCAGCAGTAACCCTGCAGGAAGTGCAAGGGTGTTTTTTGCTGCATTCATTTCGGGATACCTGAGTCTGGTCATGGCTGCTGTGCTGACAGCTGCCGAACTCGGAATTCAACCGATGATAGCATCCTCCAGCGATGGGAAAGCCTTATATTGCCCATATAATCTAAGTATTTCAATTCCTGCAATGGCAATCGGACATCTGTTGCTTTTCGGCATTGTCGAAGGAATTATTACTGCTTTAATCGTCAGCTATTTTTTTAAAAACGAACCAGGAGTAATTTATGCTTTCAGGAAAGGAGGCAAAAATGGAGATTAGTAAACTCCAGAAAAAAATTCTTATAATACTACTTCTATTATGTCTCATTGCTCCTTTAGGGATTGTGATTCCAGCGTTTTTTAATGCCGGTGAAGCCTGGGGCGAATGGTCAGCTCAGACAGTTAAAGAGCTGGTAGGTTATGTACCGCAGGGACTGGCAAAATATTCAGATGTATGGAAAGCGCCTCTCCCTGGTTATACAATGAATGCTGGAGATAAATCCGTTATGCACCAGTCGGGATATTATATTATATCAGGAATAATAGGAGCAACGATAACATACATTGTTATGCTGTTAATTTCTAAATTAATTGTCAGGAATGGGGAATAATATTCCTTCATATTTACTCCAGACTTCAATTGATCAATATAAGTCTGCAAATGCAAAAAGAGCAAAACTTTCCTTTATTGACAAGACTATATTAAATTCAGCAACTGCAGTTAAATCTATTTATTTGCAGGCAGAAAGTTCTGTGAAGGTAAATTTCATTCAAAAGGTCAATCCTTATGTAAAGCTTATTTTGCTGATTTATATAATATTAATGATCAGCATTGTAAGCAATCCTGGCAAACAGATACTTGTTACAGTTTTTATTTTTCTACTATACATTATTGCTAAATTAAAGATTGTCCAGGTGTACCGGAAAGTCTTTCTTCTTTCATTTGTATTCGGTTTTCTTATTGTATTACCGGCATCTCTGAATGTGATTACCCCTGGTAAAATCATTTTCAACCTTGTCACATTTAATAAACCTTCCCATTTATGGATTTATGATATTCCTCAAAATATAGGCTGTACTTCAGAAGGATTTCAGGTAGTAGCATTGATTTTTCTCAGAGTCTTTAATTCAGTTTCATTTGCTATGCTTATTGTATTTACAACATCTTTCCCGGCTTTTATCAAATCTTTTAAAATATTAGGAGTACCGGATACATTCCTGATGATCATAGCACTTGCTTATAAATATATTTTCATTCTTTCACGTACAATTGAAGAAACCTACTTTGCTTTAAAATCCAGGCTTTCAGGCAATATAAAAACCAATAAAATAAGGAAACTGATCAGCGGGCGAATATTTTTTATTTTTAGAAGATCTATGATAATTTACGAGAATACTTACTATGCAATGGTTTCAAGAGGTTACGGGGGGGAAGTAAGACTATATTCACAGAAACATTTTGCTATTAAGGATTTCATTGTTCTTGGTATTATTGTTGCATTAGGCATAGTCATCATTTTAATATAAAAAGATTATGGACGATATTATTTCATTAAACAATATTGATTATTCATATTACGGTAAAATCCCAGCGCTTAAAAATGTAAACCTTTCAGTAAAAAAAGGTGAAATGTTTTCTATTATCGGGCTGAACGGAAGCGGCAAATCAACATTGCTGCATATTATAAACGGACTTATTTTTCCAGATTCAGGAGAAGTTCTATTCGACGGAAATCCCGTAACCGAAAAATCATTGCATGATAAAAATTCCAGGATGCAATTGCGACAACGCATGAGCTATATTTTCCAGAATCCCGATATACAATTATTTTGCCCCACAGTTCTTGATGAACTTCTATTTGGTCCTTTGCAACTCAGCATTCCTTTTGAAACTGCTCAGGAAAGAGCAGAACAGACTTTATCTTATCTCGGCATTGGATTCCTTAAAGATCGTCCTGTTTATATGCTTTCAGGTGGAGAGAAAAAAAAGGTCGCTATTGCATCTGTTCTTACAATGAATCCGGATATTCTACTTATTGACGAACCTCTTTCAAGTCTTGATCCCAAAACACAAACGTTTTTTATTGAACTTCTCCTTGAACTCAATCATGCAGGAAAGACTATTATTTTTACTACTCATCATCTTGATCTGATTGATCACTTACAGCCAAGGGTTGCAGTTCTTTCAGAAGAACACACAATTCGAAAAACGGGTACAGCATCTGAGATACTCGGCGATGAAGAATTTCTGATAAGCGTGAATCTGATCCATGAGCATACTCATAAACATGGGAATGAAGAGCATAAGCATTATCATACACATTATGTTTTCCACAAACATTGAACAGAAAATAATTTTTCGAGATTATTTCTAATTATTCTCCAAACCTGTAACCGATTGCAGGTTCGGTTATGATCAGCGTAGGATGAGCAGGATCATCTTCAATTTTTTTTCTTAGTTGTGCGATAAAAACACGCAGATATTGAGTTTGATCGAGGTATCCGTGACCCCATACTTCTTTAAGCAGGTATTGATGAGTCAGTACTCTCCCGGCATTTTTAGCCAGAATTGAAAGTAAAGAAAATTCAGTGGAAGTCAATTTCAGCAAGTTCCCTTTTTTCTTGGCTGTATGACCTGCGAGGTCAATTGTAAATGAACCAAAAATAATTTGGGATTCAAATTTACCCGAAGCATGCGCTAAACGTAAAGCTGTGCGTATTCTTGCAAGCATCTCCCCGGTTCTGAATGGTTTGGTAAGATAATCGTTTGCTCCGCAGTCGAGCGCTTCAATTATATCTTCTTCGGAGTTTCTTACCGACAAAATAATAACAGGGTTCGTGTACCATTCTCTGAGTTTTTTCAACACTGACACTCCATCATCGTCCGGGAGTCCGAGATCGAGAAGAATTAGGGAAGGATTGTAGGATGC
>PMIG01000225.1:0-13689 GCA_003157055.1 Bacteroidales bacterium
AGATATACCTCCAGCACTGGCTATAAACACCTGGTTCAGGATTATTTAGATGCCGGCGCAACATTTTATGACGGAACGCCTGATACTGTGACTAAAATGTCTTACAATATAAATCTGGCAACATATTTACAGAAATACCTAAATGATGCCACTGATACAATTACGCCCAGCCTCGAATTGTACCTGCTGTCGTCATCTAAGTATAACGCAATTCTTACAGCCAACAATAACCCCAGGCGGGTAAAATTTGAATTTACTTATACTAAGTTCTAGATTTTCAGAACCAAATTACTAAATTCGTACACACAATCTGAAGTTAGTCTTTTATGTGCGGAATTATCGGTTATATTGGGTCTAGGCCTGCCCGTAACATTATCATTAACGGATTAAAGCGTCTTGAATACCGCGGATATGATTCCGCCGGTATGGTGCTTGTTAATGGCGAAACAAAAATATTTAAATGCAAGGGCAGAGTGAAAGACCTTGAGGAGATAGTCAATAAATCAAATTTTGACGGTACGATAGGCATGGGGCATACAAGGTGGGCAACACACGGAGAGCCTAATGAGCTGAACGCTCATCCCCAGATCTCATACAAGGGTAATTTTGTCGTTGTGCATAACGGGATAATTGAAAATTATTCTCTTCTCAAAAAACACCTTCAGAGCAGGGGAGTGGTTTTTGCCAGCGAGACAGATACCGAGGTTCTGGCCAATCTGATCGAACATCTTTATATCGAAGGAGACCTGACAGCAGAACAGGCAATTACACTTGCTCTGAACAGAGTTCAGGGAGCATACGGCCTTGGAATTATCTGCACCAAGGAACCCGATAAGATTTTTGCTGCAAAAAGGGGAAGCCCGCTTGTAATAGGTGTTGGCGATGGAGAGAACTTCATTGCTTCAGATGCCACTCCGATAGTTGAATATACACAGAAGGTTGTTTACATGAACGACGACGATATAGCTATCCTCAAAAAAGATCAGATAATTTTTAAGACCCTGAAGAATGAATTGATAGAGCCTGATATTAAAGAGCTCGATTTGAAGATCGGGGAGATTGACAAGGAAGGCTTTGCTCATTTCATGCTAAAGGAGATATTCGAGCAGCCCCGGGCTATTCATGATACCTTCAGGGGAAGAGTGCTTCCCGACAGGTCGGGAATAATGCTCGGAGGACTGCATGATGTACTTGATACGATGTCGCAGGCTGAAAGGATCATCATCGTAGCCTGTGGTACTTCCTGGCATGCAGGACTTCTTGGCGAGTACATTTTTGAAGAATATACCAGGATCCCCGTTGAAGTAGAATATGCATCGGAATTTCGTTACAGGAACCCGATCATCCGTAAAGGAGATATCGTTATTGCAATCAGCCAGAGCGGAGAAACAGCAGATACCCTTGCAGCAGTTAAGCTTGCAAGAGAGAAGGGAGCCAAGGTAATCGGGATATGCAATGTCGTAGGGAGCAGCATTCCCCGGGAAACAGACGCAGGTGTCTATACTCATGCCGGCCCTGAAATAGGTGTTGCTTCAACAAAAGCTTTCACATCACAGGTTACTGTCCTGGCCATGATGGCTTTCGAGATCGGTCATCTTAAAGGGATCATCTCTGATTTATTCTATAAAGAACTTATTACTGAACTTGTTTCCATCCCTTCCAAGATAGAGAAAGCACTGAAGGTCAATGAACAGGCCCTTGCCCTGGCAAAAATGTTCGAAAATACTCATAACGCTCTTTACCTGGGAAGAGGCTACCTTTTTCCGGTAGCTCTCGAAGGAGCCCTTAAGCTTAAGGAGATCTCATACATTCATGCAGAAGGTTATCCTGCTGCAGAAATGAAGCACGGCCCCATTGCGCTTATCGACGATAATATGCCAGTGGTTGTCGTCGCCACCAAAGACGACACTTACGAAAAGATCATTAACAATATTCAGGAAATAAAGGCAAGGAAAGGAAAGGTCATCGCAATCGTTACTGAAGGAGATGAGATAATCAGGAAAATGGCCGATTATGTGCTTGAAGTTCCGGAAACAATGACCGTTTTCTCAGGCCTTCTGGCTGTCATTCCTCTTCAGCTTTTATCTTATCATATTGCTGTACTCAGAGGCTGCAATGTTGATCAGCCAAGAAACCTTGCAAAATCAGTTACTGTAGAATAACCGGTATATCCAGAACATTATGAGCCAGGGAAAAAATTACAGGAATCTTTCCGGCGACCAAATCAGGATTCTGACTTCGAATGGCTGTTCAGCTGACGACTGGAATAATGTCAAGGTTATAGACGGATTTGATCCGGCAAGGTGCAGAAATGTTATTTTTTCCGGCGGGATAAAGATAGGAGCTCTTAAAGGCTCAGTAACGGATGAGGCAGGCGTCAGTATTTCATCCGGCATTATAAATAGCCGTATTCATAACTGTACTATCGGATCGGATGTTATAATCAGCAATATAGGAGACTACATAGCCAACTACGATATTTCAGACGGGGTCATAATAAAAAACTGCGGCAAAATAGTCACGGAAGGCATATCCGGATTTGGCAACGGCACGCCGGTAGCTGTGCTCAATGAAACAGGAGGAAGAATGGTAAGGATACATGACCGGCTGTCGGCTCATGAAGCCTATATAATAGCTCTCTATCGTCATCGAAGCAAAGCCATTTCAATCATCGGGAAAATGGTAGATGATTATACTGCATCACATTCATCTTCAATTGGCACGATAGGCATCAGATCAAGTATAATAAATTGCAGCAGCATAAGAAACGTGAAATTTGGTCCCTTCAGCCATGTTGATGGAGCGATGAGCCTTGATGAAGGATCTGTCAACAGTTGCATGGAGGATCCTGTTTTTATTGGCCCAGGGGTAATAATGAAACATTTTATTGCCTCATCAGGATCGGTGGTCACAGAATCAACTCTTGTTGACAAGTGCTTCATCGGCCAGGGGACTGTTCTCGGGAAACACTATTCGGCAGAAAACTCTCTTTTCTTTGCAAACTGCGGGGGATATCATGGCGAGGCTTGTTCCATCTTTGCCGGACCATATACTGTAACGCATCATAAGTCGACGCTGCTGATTTCCGGAATTTTTTCCTTCATGAACGCAGGAAGCGGTTCAAACCAGAGCAATCATATGTATAAGCTGGGACCAATACACCAGGGTATCATGGAGCGTGGTTCAAAAACCACGAGCGATTCCTACCTGCTATGGCCTGCACGCATCGGTCCCTTCACCCTTGTGATGGGAAGGCACTACAAAAACCCTGACACTACTTCACTTCCATTCTCATACTTGATTGAAAGTAACGACGAAAGCATCCTGGTCCCCGGAATAAACCTCCGGAGCGTTGGAACTATCAGGGATGCACAGAAATGGCCTCAACGCGACAGGAGAAAAGATCCCCGCAAAATTGACCAGGTAAACTTCAACCTTCTGAGCCCTTTTACCATTCGAAAGATGTTCGATGGCAGGGAGCTTCTGCGCAGAATAAAATCAGACGGAAGCGGAAATGCATCTTCGTACTCCTGGGGAAATATGAAAATAAAGGGAAGCGCCCTCGAACGCGGTATTGAACTTTACCAGACCGGGATTAACAAATTCCTCGGGAACTCAATAATAAAACGGCTTGAGAAAACCGATTTCCGGACAAACAAGGAATTAAGACAGCAACTTGCTGCGGTTAATCCAACAGGAAAGGGAGAATGGGTAGATCTTGCAGGCCTGCTTGCACCGAAACAGTCGATTGATACTCTTCTTGATAATATTGAATCGGGGAAAATTGAATCCCCTGATGCACTTGAAATTGCATTCATGGAAATGCATGGTTCCTATTATGATTATGAATGGACATGGGCATGCGATAGAATTGAAAAGGAAGAGGCCAAGAAGATATCAGACTTTACATCTGAGGATGTTATCAGGATCGTTGGAAAATGGAAGAAAAGCGTAGTTGACCTGGATAACCTGCTCTATGAGGATGCACGAAAGGAATTTACCCTTTCATCGATGACTGGATTTGGAATTGATGGGAGCGATGAAATTAAAAAGCTCGATTTTGAACAGGTGAGAGGAGAGTTTGAATCAAACAGCGTGGTTGCTGCAATCCGCGATCATATAAAACAGAAAACGGCTCTAGGTGATGAGCTTATTGGCAGGATGAAGATGATAAAGGAATAGGTTCCTATCTGCCTGAATACATTGAATCATAGTATTTTTCATAATCGCCCGAAAGGACGTCGTCGAGCCATTTCTGGTTTGACAGGTACCAGTCAACGGTTTTTTCAAGACCCACTTCAAACTTCGGGATCGGCGACCATTTCATCTCCTTCTGCAGCTTTGAGGAATCAATTGCATACCTGATGTCATGACCCGGCCTGTCCTTCACAAAAGTTATAAGCTTTTCTGATGTGCCTGCAGCGCGGTTGAGCTTTTTATCCATTATCCTGCAAAGCAACCTTATGAGATCAATGTTCTTCCATTCATTATTTCCGCCGATATTGTATGTCTCGCCCGGCTTTCCATTATGAAAAATAATATCTATAGCCGATGCATGATCTTCTACATAAAGCCAGTCACGTATGTTTTCTCCCTTGCCATATACTGGTACCGCCTTGTTGTTCTTTATATTATTTATTGCCAACGGGATCAGTTTCTCGGGGAACTGATTTGGGCCGTAATTATTTGAGCAGTTGGAGATGACAACCGGTAATCCAAATGTATGATTATATGCCCTTGCCAGGTGATCGGAGCTAGCTTTTGAAGCTGAGTAGGGACTTTTCGGATCGTAAGCAGTCTTCTCAGTGAACATCCCCTTGCTTCCGAGCGAACCATAAACCTCATCTGTGGAAATATGGTAGAAAAGCTTTTCTCTGAAATCATTCTTCCAGGAGGTAAGTGCTCCGTTCAAAAGGTTCACGGTTCCGACTATATTTGTAAATACGAACTCATCAGGACCAGTTATTGACCTGTCGACATGCGATTCTGCCGCAAGATGTATTACCCCGTCAAAGTTGTATTTACTGAAGAGCCCAAAAACTGATTCTTTATTTACAATATCGATCTTTTCAAAAGAGTAATTCTTTTTTGAGTCAATGTCGGCAAGATTTTCAAGATTCCCTGCATATGTGAGCTTATCAGCATTTATAACAAGGTAAGAGGGATATCCGGTAACGAATCTCCTGACAACATGAGACCCTATAAAACCGGCTCCCCCGGTTATCAGAATTGTCTTTTCCCAGTTCATATTGATCAGTTTTTCTTCCTTACGGCTTTCTCCCATTCCCAGGCTGTTTTCATTGCTTCATCCAGTGAGCTCAGAGTCTTCCATCCCAGTTCCCTGTTTGCAAATGAGGGATCAGCCCATATTTTCTCAATATCGCCGGCTCTTCTGCCTGTAATTTTATATTTCAGCTTAATTCCCGAGACCCGTTCAAATGACTTAATAGCTTCAAGTACCGACACGCCTTGCCCTGTGCCAAGGTTAAACACCTCATAATCATGCTTGTTTTTATTTTCCAGCATCCTCTTTACTGCAATTACATGAGCTTTTGCAAGGTCAACGACATGAAGATAATCGCGGATGCACGAACCATCGGGAGTGTCATAATCATCGCCGAAGATCTTCAGTTCATCCCTCAAACCTAATGCTGTCTGAGTAATAAACGGAACAAGGTTTTCCGGGACACCCCTTGGCAGCTCACCTATGAGCGCTGATTTATGCGCACCTATCGGATTGAAATATCTTAAGGAGACAGCCCTTATGTTTTTGTTTGCAGCTACGGTATCCCTGATGATCTCTTCTCCTATCTGCTTTGTATTTCCATAAGGTGATATCGCAGGCTGAATCGGAGCATCTTCGGTTACAGGCAGTTTTTCGGGTTGTCCATATACAGTGCAGGAAGATGAAAATACAATTGCAGGAACAGCATAATCCTTCATACCCTCGAGGATGTTTATAAGGGAGACCAGGTTATTCCAGTAATAATCAAGTGGTTTGCTCACTGATTCACCAACAGCTTTGTAAGCTGCAAAATGAATGATTGCTGAGACATCCATGTTTCTTTGAAAGAAGTCATTGAGCTTTTCCCTGTCACATATATCGAAGACTTCAAGGCGTGGTTTTGTACCGGTTATCTTTCCGATCCTTTCAGCAACCTCTGCCTCGGAGTTATGAAGATTATCAATAAGGACAACTTCAAATCCATCCTCAATAAGCTCGACTGCAGTATGAGATCCAATATATCCTGTTCCGCCGGTAACTAAGATCTTTTTTTTCATCAGAGGCTCCAATAAGTATGTTTACTGATCCGTCCGCGAAGTATCCCTTTGACATCTACAATTATTCCGTCGTTGTTCAGGAGGGGAGTAAACCATTTTTCACTCAGCGAGAGATACTCTTTATGGCTTACTGCCAGAATAATGGCATCATATTTTCCAGACGGTTCGTTTTTCATTTCCAGCTTGTATTCTTCCCTGACTTCGTCGTGGCTGGCTGCCGGGTCAATTACATCGACAGTTACTCCGAAATCGTCCAGTTCAGAAATTATATCGACAACTTTAGAGTTGCGGATATCTGTTACATCCTCCTTAAAGGTGATGCCGAGTATAAGGACCCTTGAATTATTCGGATTCTTTCCTGCGGCAATGATTTTTTTAACGGTCTGCTTCCCAATGTATCTGCCCATGCTGTCGTTAACGAAACGGCCCGAATCGATCATCTGGGGATGATAACCAAGAGCTTTTGCCTTATATGAAAGATAATAGGGATCAACGCCGATGCAATGGCCTCCCACAAGTCCGGGATAGAATTTAAGAAAATTCCATTTTGTCCCGGCAGCTTCAAGAACCTCGAAAGTATTTACTCCAAGACGGTTAAATATAAGAGAAAGTTCGTTCATGAAAGCGATGTTGATATCGCGCTGGGTGTTCTCAATGATTTTGGCCGCTTCAGCCACTTTAATTGAGCTTGCCCTGAACACGCCGGCTTTAATGATGAGCTCATATGTTTTTGCAATGTTTTCGGCAGCCTCTGGGTCACAGCCGCTGGTTACCTTTATTATTTTTGTAAGGGTATGGTTATGGTCGCCGGGATTGATCCTTTCGGGCGAAAAACCGACCTTGAAATCTCTTCCCGCCTTCATTTTTGAATATTTTTCCAGTACAGGGATACAATCCTCTTCGGTACAGCCCGGGTAAACTGTTGATTCGTATACCACATAATCGCCTTTTTTCAGTATTCTTCCAACCGTCTCAGATGCTTTAAGAACCGGAGAAAGGTCGGGTAGATTATAGATATTTGTAGGAGTGGGAACAGCAATTATGTGGAAGGAAGCCTCCTTAAGGTCTTTAGGATCGCTGGTAAAGAGAATATTGGTATTTTTAAAAGAAGCGGGAGCGAGTTCATTGCTCGGATCAATTCCCTTTTTCATCTTGTCGATCCTGCCTGGTTTGACGTCAAAGCCAATAACATCTATTTTTTTGGCGAATTCAAGAGCAATTGGCAACCCTACATATCCAAGCCCGATAACTGAAAGTTTTGTTTCCTTATTTTTAAGCTTCTTATACATTCTTTAATGTTTTTAAGATGGGATGATAATCCCCGGTGAGACCTTCAGGTTTGGAGTTTCGTATCGTATAAGCTATTTCCACCGACTGGCGGGCGTCTTTCAGGCCAAACCCTCTTCCTGCAAGAATTTCTTTATATGTCAATGAATGGAGATCAGTAAAGCCATCGCTATATTCAATTTCCTCGCCATCGACAACTATTGATCTGTATGTTCTCTGGCCTTTATTGACTGCAGCCGGAGGAAGATCACCGGAGTCAAGGCTGAGAAACCATCTTACCCTGGCATTCTCAAGCTCAAGGTAGCCGGCAGCTTTATTTGGAAGTGACAGGTTAACGACATTCTTTTTTACACCTCCGAATATCCAGCTCAGCATATCAAAGAAATGGATCCCGATATTGGTGGGTACTCCTCCTGATTTCTGTACGTCTCCTTTCCAGGAGATATAATACCAGTTTCCGCGGCTGGTAATATATGTCAGGTCGATATCGTAAATCTTGTTTTTTGGTCCGTTCCTGATCTTTTCCTTCAGCTCAATGATCCTTGGATGAAGGCGCGACTGAAGAACTGTGTAAATATTGCGTCCCGTTTCATTTTCTATTTCCTGGAGTGCATCTACGTTCCACGGATTGAGGACAATAGGTTTCTCACAGATCGCATCAGCGCCATGGCGGAGGGCAAAACGTATATGTGAATCATGAAGATAATTGGGAGAGCAGATGCTCACGAAATCAATTTTTGTTCCTGTTCGTTTTAGCTTGTCAAAATGCCTGTCGAATCGTTCAAATTCAACAAAGAAATCGCTCTTTGGAAAAAAACTATCAAGGATTCCGACACTATCGAATTTATCGAGACTGGCAAGAAGGTTATTTCCGGTATCTTTTATTGCCTTCAGATGACGAACTGCAATATATCCTGCCACACCAATCAAACCGAAATTTTTTGGGGAGCTCTCCATGGATGCTTGTTTTTGAATTAATAAATCTACTAAATTTTAGAAACAATACCCTTATCAAGCCTGTACCTCTCTTCGCTTTCCGGACACACGGCGTACCCCTTCTTGTCGAAGCTGAGCTTATAGCCATACTCGCTCATCCAGCCTGTTTGTCGTGCCGGATTGCCCATCACCAGGGCATATGGTTTTACATCTTTTGTAACAACTGCACCCGCCCCGACAAAAGCATATCTCCCGATAATGATACCGCATATGATGGTGGAATTTGCTCCTATTGTCGCACCTTTTTCCACAATGGTTTCCAGATAGCAGTCCTTCCGGATAATCTCACTGCGGGGATTGATGATATTTGTAAATACCATTGAGGGTCCGAGAAATACATCATCATCGCATATAACTCCGGAATAGATAGAGACATTGTTCTGTACCTTGACATTTCTGCCAAGCTTCACTCCGGGAGATACAACTACGTTCTGGCCTATATTACAATTCTCTCCGATTTCCGAACCGTTCATGATATGGCTAAAGTGCCATATTTTGGTTCCCTTTCCTATTTTGCAGCCCTCGTCAATGACTGCTGTTTCATGAGCAGAATATTCTTTTACCATGATCATTGTTTTTCGAAGAATTTCAAGACATTAAGTACTATATAATTAAGCTGTTCCTGTTCCATGTCGGAATGCATGGGAAGAGAAAGCACCTCCCTGCATAATTCAGAAGTTATTGGAAAATCGCTTTCCTTATATCCCAGGAATCTGTATGCTTCCTGCATATGGAGTGGTCCAGGGTAATAAATCATTGAGGGTATGCCTGCAGCGGTAAGAAAATCCCGCAGGGCATTCCTTTTACCATTTTTTACCCTTATAGTATACTGGTGAAAAATATGGGAGGAATATGGAACCCTTTCAGGAACAATAATTTGATTACAGCCTGAAAGTGACTCATCATAAAAATCTGCAGCAGCTCTCCTGGCCTCATTGAAACGGTCAAGATATTTAAGCTTCACGCTCAGGATTGCAGCCTGGATGGTATCCAGCCTTGAATTAATGCCGATATCACTGTAATGATACCTCTCTTTCATTCCATGGTTGGCTATGCTTCGGAACCTTTTTGCAAGAACATCATCATCAGTAAAGATCGCTCCTCCGTCGCCATAGCAGGCAAGGTTCTTCGAGGGGAAGAAAGATGTTGTTCCGATAGTTCCAATAGTTCCGGCTTTTTTGATTCTTCCGTCAGGGAAAATATATCCGGAGCCGGTAGCCTGGGCTGAATCCTCTATTACATAAAGGTTATGCTCTGCTGCAAGCTTCATTATTGCATCCATGTCGGCGCACTGACCAAACAGATGGACAGGAACAATGGCTTTGGTCCTCGGAGTAATTGCCCTCCTGATCGATTCGGCAGAGATATTGTAAGTATACGGGTCAGGTTCAGCAAGGACAGGTTTCAGTCCGAGAAGGGCAACAACTTCCACTGTGGCAATGAAGGTGAAGTTTGTAGTGATCACTTCATCGCCCGGCTTCATATCAAGGGTCATCATGGCTATCTGAAGGGCGTCGGTTCCGTTTGCACATGAAACGACATTCCTTACGCCAAGGTAACTGCTCAGGGCCTCTTCAAATTGCCTGACATCAGGACCCTTGATAAACGCAGTGGAATTGAGCACTGATTTAATTGCAGTGTCGA
Source organism: Bacteroidales bacterium (assembly GCA_003157055.1). Lineage (GTDB taxonomy): Bacteria > Bacteroidota > Bacteroidia > Bacteroidales > VadinHA17 > LD21. The sequence continues at coordinate 10,210 of PMIG01000225.1, forward strand.
CCTCAGCACCGATTTTTTCGTACTGGGCCTTCAGGTCGACCATCTGAATCTCTCTCATCCGTTTAGATTAATGGAACCACGAAGATAATGTTTTTAGACGAAAATCTGCCTGACATGGGGGAAAGAAGAATATGTTAGCTGCACATTTTAAAATTATCGGCAGATCGCTTTTAAGGCTCCCCGGCATTTATTTCCGGTTTAAAGAAATTTGATTATTTTTGTACTGACAGTTTAGAAAAGAGATGGATTTTACAGCTTTCATCCGCGAATTATTATTCAGCCACGATTGCGTTATCGTACCGGGGTTCGGAGGATTTATTGGAAATTATACTCCTGCCCGCATTGATAAAAGCACCTCCACTTTTCATCCTCCTGTAAAACAGATATCATTCAACCGGAACCTGAATCATAATGACGGTCTGCTTGTAGGAAAAATATCTGAATCAGCAAAGATGAATTATGGCGATACCAGAAATCTTGTTGAAGAATATGTGGCATCTGTAAGGAAAAAACTGGAAAAGGGTGAAAAAGTCGTTTTTGACAATATCGGAAGCTTTATAAATAACCAGGAAGGCAACATCCAGTTTGAACCCGACACCAATGTCAACTATCATCTCGACTCATTCGGGCTTGAGTCATTTAATTTCCAGCCCCTTGAGAATTACGATGTGAGGCACAGGGTTACCAGGCATATTGATAAAGATCCTGCAAAACATTCTTCGATGAGAAAGATACTCTGGAGAGCCGCTATTATCGTACCGCTGCTTGCCGTTATCGTCGCTGTTCCTTTTAAAACCAATATCTTTAAATCGAAGGTTGAAGCAACCTCTCTCAATCCTCTTGCTTCCGCCGAATTTGAAAACAATAAATCAGCTGTGGATGAAAAGATAGCAGCCGCGAAAGATCTGTCTGAAACGGTTCCCTCCAGTCCCGAAGTAATGATTCCTGCAGTAACCAGTTCGAATAACTATTGCATTATAACCGGCAGCTTCAGGTCCAGGGATAATGCCGAAGCACAGGTTGAAATGCTCAGGAGAGAAGGATTTTCACCTGAGATACTGAATGCACCAAATGGTTTTTTCAGGGTCAGCGCGATGAAATGCATCGATATGAACAAAGCTATTGGCAGCAAGGACAGCATTGGGAAGAAATTTCCCGGAAGCTGGGTGAAGAAAATAATTTGAGTTTAACCCTTATTTTTTATAAAAGCTGACCTTAGGATCAGCTTTTCTTATTTTATCATGCTCCCGTTGCTCACCTTATCAGAGGGAGAGACAAGTACAAGCTTACCATCCTTGTCTTCAGCCATCAGGATCATTCCCTTCGATTCAATACCCTTGATCTTTCTGGGTTCAAGATTGGCAACTATTGATATTTGCTTACCGATAATAGCTTGTGGCTCGTAGTATTCTGCAATGCCTGAGACTATGGTCCGGACATCAATGCCGGTATCGATCTTCAGCTTGAGAAGCTTTGTTGTCCTGGGTACTTTTTCAGCTTCAAGTATAGTTGCTGTTCTGATATCAATCTTTGAAAAATCGTCAAAAGAGACTGGATCTTTTGAAGGCACTGTTATGACAGAAGCTGCCTCATTTGCTTTCTTTGATGCCATCAGCTTTGCAACCTGCCTGTCTATAGCTTCATCTTCAATTTTATCAAAAAGAAGTTCCGGCTTATTGACCATGTGGCCAGTGAGAAGGATATCTGTCTGCCCAGCGTCGCTCCATTGTTTTTTGCCTGTATTGAGCCAACCTCTTAGCTTTTCCATTGAAAAGGGAAGGAACGGCTCAAGAATTATAGTAAGGTTGGCAGTGATCTGCAAAGCGATGTTCATTATTGTTTTGACTCTTTCGGGGTCGGTCTTTACAACCTTCCAGGGCTCTGTATCGGCAAGATATTTATTGCCCAGCCGGGCAAGGTTCATTGCCTCCTTGAGCGCTTCCCTGAATCTGAACGATTCTATACTCGTCTCCACATTAACCCTGATCTTCCCAATCTCCTTCAGCACTGATTCATCATATTTATCAGTAACGCCTCTTGAAGGCACCTTACCTTCATAATAGTTGTTTGTAAGAACGAGGGTCCTGTTCACGAAGTTCCCGAGGATAGCCACGAGCTCGTTATTATTACGAGCCTGGAACTCCTTCCATGTAAAGTCGTTATCCTTGGTCTCTGGTGCGCTGGCACATAAGGAATATCTCAGCACATCCTGCTTGCCCGGAAAATCTTCGAGGTACTCATGAAGCCATACAGCCCAGTTTCTCGATGTCGATATTTTTTCTCCTTCAAGGTTCAGAAATTCATTTGCCGGAACATTGTCGGGCAGGATATATGTACCTTCTGCATTCAGCATTGAAGGGAAGATTATACAATGAAATACTATATTATCCTTGCCGATGAAATGGATCATCCGGGTATCCTTATCCTTCCAGTATTTCTCCCAGTTGGGAGTAAGCTCCTTTGTTGCTGAGATATATCCGATAGGAGCGTCGAACCAAACATAAAGGACCTTGCCTTTTGCATTTTTCACTGGCACCGGCACTCCCCAGTCGAGATCACGGCTGACAGCCCTTGGTTGCAGACCCTGGTCGAGCCATGATTTGCACTGACCATAAACGTTGGTCTTCCATTCTCTATGCTCTTCGAGGATCCACTTTCTCAGCCATGGTTCATATTTATCAAGAGGGAGGTACCAGTGAAGCGTTTCGCGCAGCACAGGCTTGCTTCCGCTTATGGTTGAATGAGGATTTATAAGATCCGATGGGCTGAGTGATGTCCCGCATTTTTCGCACTGGTCGCCGTATGCATTTTCATTCCCGCAATGAGGGCATGTCCCCATTATATATCTGTCGGCAAGAAAGCATCCGGCTTCTTCATCATAATATTGCTCTGAATTCTTCTCCGTGAATTCTCCTTTTTCATAGAGATTCAGGAAGAACTCGGATGCCGTTTCGTAATGTATTTTATTGGAAGTCCTTGAATATATGTCAAATGCGATGCCAAAATCGCTGAAAGCTTTTTTATTGATCTCATGATACCTGTCGACAATTTCCTGTGGCGAAACACCTTCTTTACGGGCTTTTAATGTGATAGGAACGCCATGCTCATCAGAACCACAGACTGAAATGACATCTTCACCCTTCATCCTCAGGTACCTGGTATAAATGTCGGAGGGCACATACACGCCTGCAAGATGTCCGATATGCAGCGGTCCGTTTGCATAAGGCAGGGCAGAGGTCACCAGGTATCTTTTAAATTTCTTCATGATATTGATAATGAACGGATAATGATTTCAAAAACGAACAAAGATAATAAAAAATGACACAATGGTACAATGGCGCAAAGGCTCAAAGGCGCAAAGCTACAACGGTACAATGGTTTAAAGGTACAACGGCAGATTAAGGGGTTTGTATAATGAAACAAATACCTTTACTTTTACAATAAGATATTCAATATGCCTCTTAAAAAGATACAGCCGCC
>PMIG01000225.1:13789-14239 GCA_003157055.1 Bacteroidales bacterium
ATCGGCAGGATTGATTTTTCAGGTATAAGAAGGAATCCTAAATGGTATATTGGCTTCAGCGACATTACAGTCTTGCACCTCTGGCTCTGTGAAAAATTTAACGTTGTTTCAATTCATGGTGAAATGCCCCTTAACTTCGCTAATCCTGAGAAATCGGAAGGAACCCTTGAATCATTGTACGGCGCTTTGTTTGGAGAATGGAAGCCTATCGAATGGGAAGGCAGATTCTTAAGGCCGGGACATGTTTCCGGAGAGATTACCGGAGGGAATCTTTCATTGATATGCAGCCTTTCGGGAACACCTGCTGATATTAAGACAAAGGGCAAGATATTATTTATCGAAGAGGTGGGAGAATACCTGTATCATCTCGACAGGATGCTTACATCTCTGAAGATGGCGGGGAAGCTCGATAATCTTGCTGGACTTGTGGCAGGAGGCTTCAACAAAATG
>PMIG01000019.1:0-1398 GCA_003157055.1 Bacteroidales bacterium
ATTGATTTCCTTTTCCATCCGATAATTTTAAGCTCTCCCGCGGCATTCTCATATTGTGATATTTCGTATATGCTACTGAAGAACTTTTTCTTCCAGGTAAGATGGGTTTCCATGATTATCTGCTTAAATAGTTTCCCTGTACTAAGTTAATTTAATTTCTTTTAAAAGATTTATGATATTTTCTGAAGACACGCGGTTCACGGCACATGATAAACGGTATAAAAAATATTGAGATTGGTACATGATTACATGATATAAAAAAGCCGGCGTTCAGCCGGCTCTATTCTAGTAATTATCGCGTTCGGTGTAGTGCGTATGCAGCAGCTCATGCGAAACATGGCTGTTGGGTTTACCAAGGAACTCCTTATATATAGCGATCACATCAGGATTCTCGTGCGATTTGCGGAGAACCATGTGCTCATCTTCAGAGTAGATGGCTTTCATCCTTTTTTTTCTGATCTCCATGCTCGTAGGAATAGGCTGTCCGCCCCCTCCAATGCATCCACCGGGACAGGCCATTATCTCAATAAAATGATAAGGTGATTTCCCTGCCCTGACTTCTTTCATTAATTTGTTCGCATTCACTAGTCCATGCGCAATGGCGACTTTAAGTTCAACACCTTCAAGAAATTTCCAGTCATCAGTACAGCCCTCAATCTTAATAGTTGCTTCTTTTACTCCTTCCATTCCACGAACAGGGGTAATATTCAGGTTTTTGAAAGGAACTTCACGCCCGGTAACTATCTCGTAAGCTGTTCGCAGAGCAGCTTCCATAACGCCTCCTGTCGCGCCGAAAATAACAGCTGCTCCGGTCGAACCTCCCATTACTGAATCATAATTAGATTCTTCCAGATTTCTGAAATCGATACCTGCCTGTTTGATCATAACGGCTAGCTCGCGCGTAGTCAGAACAAAATCGATATCCTTAAACCCGCTCGCTCTCATTTCCGGTCTGTCGGCTTCATATTTCTTTGCAGTGCAGGGCATTACTGAAACAGAGACTATTTTCGCCGGATCTATCTTCCGATTCTGTGCATAATATGTTTTGGCCAGAGCTCCGAACATCTGCTGAGGTGATTTGCAAGTTGAAAGATTTGAAAGGAATTCGGGGTATTTATGCTCGATAAACTTTATCCAGCCCGGAGAGCATGATGTAAACATAGGAAGTGCCAGCTCCTTATCACCATCGACAAGAATTTTCTTAAGTCTTGTAAGAAGCTCTGTTCCCTCTTCCATAATTGTAAGGTCAGCAGTAAAGTCAGTATCCAGAACTGAATTAAAGCCAAGCTGCCTGAGGGCAGTAACCATTTTACCGGTTACTCTTTCGCCCGGATCATATCCAAGGTCTTCTCCAAGAGCGACACGTACCGCAGGAGCAGTCTGTACAACAACATGTTT
>PMIG01000019.1:1413-8711 GCA_003157055.1 Bacteroidales bacterium
GGCGCCTTTATTTGCTACAGCTATTGCTGATATTTGCTGTAATTGGCTACAGGTTCTTACACAGCGCTGGCAGTGGATACATTTGCTGTCATCCTTTATAAATGAAGGTGATGAGCGGTCAATTGTATACTGATGATCTTCGACCAGATCAAGAAAGATTGTATCTCCGAAAGCAAACTCATTGGCAAGCGCCTGCAGCTCACATTTCTGGTTTTTATAGCATTTTGTGCAATCAGATCTGTGCTCTGAAAGAAGAAGTTCGACAATATGTTTGCGGGCATTCCTGACTTTCAAAGTGTTGGTATGTATATCCATCCCTTCAGAAACCGGCATCGCGCATGATGCAACAAGGGTTCGTGCACCTGTCTGTTCGACAAGGCATACCCTGCAGTTTCCTGCCACACAAAGATCGGGGTGATTGCAAAGGGTCGGAATATGGATATTCAGTTTTTTGGCTGCTTCAAGAACGGTAGTTCCTTCCGGAACTGATACTTTAGCATTATTTATTATCAGATTTATCATTGTTTCCGTCGATTTTAAAATTAGTAAATGATCTCTTCCCTGAAATTCTCAACAATTGTCCTGAAGGCATTACCCACCGACTGCCCAAGTCCGCATTTTGAAGCGATCTTCATAGTTTCAGCCAGCTTTGTCAGTTCGTTAAGGTAAGTCGACTTAACTTCACCTTTCTTTACCTTTTCAACTCCCTTAAGAAGCTGCTGGCATCCTACCCTGCAGGGAGTGCATTGACCACATGATTCTTCAGTAAAGAAATCGAGATAGTTATGAAGGACATTATACATTGATCGTGAGCTATTGAAGAGCTTCATGGATCCTCCGGTCGGAACACCTTCAAACCCTATTATAGTTGTGCCGAATTTTTTCCTCGGTACGCAGAAACCTGAAGCACCGCCAACCTGGACTGCTTTGGTATCTCCGTCACCGAATTCATTGACAAAATCCTGAACACTCATGCCAAGCTCCAGCTCAAAGATTCCGGGAGTGGGTGTATCTCCTGATACTGAAAATACTTTTGATCCCCTTGAGTCTTTTGTTCCCAGCTCATTAAATTTTGCAGCACCCTGGGCAATAATCATCATTGCTGTGACAAGAGTCTCAACATTATTAATTGATGTGGGTTTGTTGAAAACGCCTGAAGTTGTCGGATATGGGGGTTTATTGCGAGGTTCTCCCCGTCTGCCTTCGATTGACTCAAAAAGTGCACTTTCTTCACCGCAGATATAGGCTCCGCTTCCAAGACAATAATTGATCCTGAAATCATAGCCAATTTCTGCTATCATCTTGTGGAATTTCTCCAGTTCAACCATAAGCTGGGGAAGAAGAAATCTGTATTCGCCTCTCAGGTAGACGATTCCTTTTTTAGCGCCAATTGCCTTTCCGGCAATAGCCATTCCTCCATAAACTTTATATACAGCCTTATCAAGGATCTCACGGTCCTTGAAAGTTCCTGGTTCACCTTCATCGGCATTGCACACAATATATTTTTCGGATTCCTTTTCGGCTGATGTGAATTTCCATTTCATTCCGGTAGTGAACCCGGCTCCGCCACGACCTCTTAATCCTGAATCGAGGATCTCCTTAATGATATCCTCATTTTTCATTTTGAATGCTTTGGTCAAAACCTCTTTTGGATCTATTTTCTCGAAAATGAGATCCACTTTACTCAAACCTTTCTTTTCCATTTCTTTCAGGATATTATTTTTGTTGCAAATAGCCTTTTATGATCTCCACAACCTTTTCCGGTGTAAGTTCGGTATAAGGAACCTCATTAATGAGAATAGCCGGTGCTTTTTGGCACCATCCGATACAGTTAGTTTCGATTATACTGAACATTTTGTCAGAAGTCGTCTCCCCAACTTTAATCTTTAGCATATCTTCAAGAGTTTGAATAATCTCAGCCTTGCCTTTCATCGAGCATGTTATTGTTTTGCAAACCCTGATAACATACTTTCCCCTCACTGAAGTATCAAGAAAAGTATAAAATGAAGCTGTTCCATAAACTTCTGCAGCAGAGATATCAAGCTCTCTGGCGACTTCNNAATTCCTTTACAAGATTTCCTACCTGGTACATTTTAAATTGGTTTTTAATTAACTAATTATTACTTATTTCAGTTTAATAGAGCCATTAAATTCTGCTGTTAAAATAATAACATTACTTTTTAAAAAAAAAATACTATTATCATCATTAGTAATTTAGAATGAAAATAAAGAAGGATGCGTTCACGCTAACGTATAATGATTCTGACTATTAATAGCCTATTAACCTCACAATAATATGATAATCCTTCCAATTATAAAAAATATCTACTTTTACAAATATTATTAATCAATGGACGATCCTTCTCTTTTTAAAGAGTTTCGGCCGCTTCATGATTTCTTTGTAGGAATCGACTCCGACGGCTGCGTTTTTGATTCTATGGAGGTGAAGCAAAAGGAGTTCTTTATACCGAATGCTCTAAAATACTTTAATCTATTCAAGGTATCGAAACTGGTTCGCGAAACATGGGAATTCGTGAATCTGTATTCGGTTTACCGAGGTAGTAACAGGTTTCCCGCAATGATAAAGGTCTTTGAGCTTCTTGCTGAAAGAAAAGAAGTTATTGAGTCGGGGGTTGAACTTCCTGATCTTACTTCTCTGAAAGCCTGGGTGAAAAATGAGACAAAATTGGGGAATACTGCACTCAGGAAAAACTGTGAGGAAAAGCCTGACAAATCCCTTGAGATCGTTCTGAAATGGTCAGAAGAAGTTAACAGGGAGATCGGGGAATGGCTTCATGACATTCCTCCATTTTGCCATGCCATAAAATCGATGGAAAAGATATCGGCAACAGCAGATATTATGGTTGTTTCTCAGACTCCGCTTGAGGCTCTCGAACGTGAATGGCAGGAAAATGACCTCAATAAATTTGTATCAATGATAGCTGGCCAGGAACACGGTACCAAGACGGAACATATTGCCATAGCTGCAAAAGGCAAATATTCCAATAGCAAAATAATCTTGATAGGCGATGCTATCGGAGACTTAAATGCTGCAAGGAACAATGGGATACTCTTCTACCCTATCATTCCGGGAAATGAAGATAAATCGTGGGAAAGATTCATGAATGAGGGATATGATAGATTTACAACCGGGAAATTTGCTGGATCTTATGAAGAATCCATTCTTAAAGAATTCATGGTTGCGCTTCCGGATAAACCGGCGTGGAAGATCTGAATAATATTTTCATTTTGCAATAACGAATATCTCTGTCTTCTTTTTTCTGTCGGCAAATAATCATATTTTTACTACCATATTAAATTTTAACAGTATAATTCTCAATGAGCATCAACGTAAACAAACTGGCAGCCGATAATATCCGGATCCTTGCAATGTCGATGGTTGAAAAATCAAAGTCGGGCCACCCGGGCGGAGCTATGGGAGGTGCGGATTTTATTCATATCCTTTTTTCTGAATTCCTGAATTTCGATCCTGATGATCCGAATTGGATCAACCGCGACAGGTTTTTCCTTGATCCCGGACATATGTCTGCCATGCTCTATTCAGTCCTTTCGCTGACAGGTCATTTCAAGATCGAGGAACTCAAGGAGTTCCGCCAGTGGGGAAGCACAACACCGGGACACCCGGAACTTAATGTGATGAAGGGGATTGAAAATACTTCAGGCCCTCTCGGACAGGGACATACAATGGCTTTAGGGGCTGCAATTGCTGAGAGATTCCTGGTAGCCAGATTTGGTGAACTCTTTGCTCACAAAACTTTTACCTATATATCCGACGGAGGTGTTCAGGAAGAAATATCGCAGGGTGCCGGCCGCCTCGCTGGTCACCTCGGGCTGAATAATCTCATAATGTTCTATGATTCCAATGATATTCAGCTTTCAAGTGAAACAAAAGCAGTAACCAGCGAAGATACAGCAATGAAGTATCGTGCCTGGGGTTGGGATGTGCAGACAATTGACGGGAATGATCAGGATCAGATCAGAAAAGCGCTGGGTACTGCAATTAAATCGAAGGATAAACCATCAATTATAATTGGTAAAACAATCATGGGAAAAGGCCTTCTCGATAACGAAGGGAAAAGCTTCGAGAGAAAAACTTCAACCCATGGTATGCCTGTAAGCGAAGCTGGCGGCTCTTATGAGAAATCATTAGTCAATCTTGGAGCTGATGTCGCAAATCCATTCAGGGTGTTTGATGAAGTAAAAGATCTCTATAAGAAAGTTCTCGACGGCAATCGTAACACAGCCGCTGAATGGAAAACCAGAAAAGCTGACTGGGCGAAAGAGAATTCTGACCTCGATAAAAAACTGCATATTTTCTATAGCAACAGTTTGCCGGCAATTGATTTCAAAGCTATCCAGCAAAAAGAGGGATCAGCAACCAGAGTAGCATCGGCAGCCGTTCTATCAGTACTTGCAAAACAAGTTGAAAACATGGTCGTTGCTTCTGCCGACCTGTCCAATTCCGATAAAACTGACGGCTTCCTGAAAAACACAAAAGCTTTCACAAAGGGAGATTTCTCCGGAGCCTTCCTTCAGGCAGGAGTTTCCGAGCTTACAATGGCAGCAGTAATGAACGGCATGGCGCTCCACGGAGGTATCATACCTGCCTGCGGAACTTTCTTTGTCTTTTCCGATTATATGAAACCTGCGGTTCGCCTCGCATGCCTTATGGGGTTACCGGTAAAATATATCTGGACCCATGACGCGTTTCGTGTCGGTGAAGATGGCCCGACTCACCAGCCTGTTGAACAGGAGGCGCAGATAAGATTAATGGAACACCTGAAAAACCATCATGGTGAAAACAGCATGCTTGTTCTTCGCCCTGCAGATGCAGTTGAAACCTCTGTTGCCTGGGAGATGGCTCTTGAGAATAAAAAGACACCGACTGCCCTGATACTTTCGCGCCAGTCTATTAAGGATCTGCCATCTGGAAGCAATGACCGGTTCGGTGATGCTCTCAAGTCAAAGCATGGAGCATATATCGTTGAGGATTGTGAAGGGACACCGGATATAATACTGGTTGCCAGCGGATCGGAAGTATCAACACTATTTGAGGGATCAGTTCTTCTTAAAGAAGATAATGTGAAAGTCAGGATAGTTTCTGCTCCGTCGGAAGGAATATTCAGAAATGAACACGGGTCTTATCGTGACTCAGTCCTTCCAACTAATATCCCGACGTTTGGATTAACGGCAGGTTTGCCTGTCACCATTCAGGGACTGGTTGGTCCTTTCGGAAAAGCATGGGGTGTAAACAGCTTTGGTTACTCAGCACCTTACAAGGTTCTTGACGAGAAGTTTGGATTCACTGCAGAGAATGTTTACCGCCAGGTGAAAGATTACCTGGCTCAATATAAAAAGTAAACATTATGATCATTCGTTGGAGGCCGCCTCATCAGCGGCCTTCTTTTTTAGCTGTTTCCTATAACCGGATTCCCATAACAGTAATATCATCCGTTTGAATATCATCCCTAATCCATTCTTTAAGTTTCTTCTCCAGGATTTCTTTTTGCTTTAACATTGGCAATTCATGAATTTCTAATAATGACAAATAGAAATGGGTACTTAAATATTTTTTGTCAAGATCTCCGCCAAACTGATCCTGATATCCGTCGGAAAACAGGTAAAACACATCTCCTTTTCTGTAATCAATTTCTTTCATCGTAAAAGGGCCGGAATTGCCATATAAAACACAGACAGAAAACCGATCAGCCTTTAATATCTCAAGTTTTCTGTCACGAATGAAAACAATATTATTCATTCCACCCGTAAATTGAATTCTTTTTTGGTGCTGATCCAGAACGCATAAAGCTATGTCCATTCCATCTGAGGTGGGAATATCTTTCCTGCTTTGCTGAAGGGAATGAATGACTCTTTCACGCAGCTTTGTGACAATTGCATCTGATCTTGTAATTCCCTCAGTGGTTACAATTTCATTTAATAATGTAATGCCCAGGAGGCTCATAAATGCACCAGGTACGCCATGTCCCGTACAATCAGCTACCGTAAAAACAATTTTGTCGTCCTTTTCCGCCAACCAATAAAAATCACCACTTACGATATCTTTTGGTTTACTTAAGATAAAACTGTCAGGCAATAATTTATCTATGAGATCCATGGGAGGCAAAACTGCATTTTGTATATGGCTTGCATACTTTATGCTTGAAGTGATATTAAAATTCTTTTCATCAATCATATCCCGTTGCAACTCAATTTCATTTTTCTGACATTGAATTTCATATGTCCGTTCCAGAACTTTTTCTTCAAGTATTCTTTTTTCTGCCAGAAATTTAAATTCACGCCTTTTTATGTAACTGAAGGTCACGATGATCAGGAAAAGGACGATTATTGGATAAAACCACCATTTCTTCCAGACAGGTACATTTATGATAATATTTATGGTCAATGGATTTTCCGTTACAGAACCATCTCCACTGGAGGCTTTTAAGATAAATGTATAATGACCTTCTGTCAAACGAGGATAAGTGATATTTGTGTTTTTTGTAATTTCAGATTCCTGATCATAACCTTCCAGTTTATACTGATATGTAACAAGTGCCGGTTCCTTTAAACTGATACCCAAAAAATCAAATCGTATCTTATAATTTCCGGGAGATAAAATTATTTTATCTGTAAAGTCCTTCTCTTCATCATTAATCTTAATTGAAGTAATTCCTAAAACAGGTGGTAGTAATTGTGGATATTCCATTGATGGATCATAGGAAACCAGGCCTTTATCCGATCCAAACCAGATTCTTCCCAGTTGATCTTTAATTATTGCATTTGAATTAAACTGGTAACTATCCGTTAAGCCTCCGATATGCTGTAAGGGTTTTACTGAAAAATCAGCTGTTCTGATTCTGCTTAATCCACCTTTATGACCAACCCAAATGTTATTATGATCATCACAAATAATCGAATAGCAATAATTGGATAAGAGACCTTCTTTTACTGTAAGATTAGGAATAGAATCAGCCTCTAGCTTAAAAACACCATTCCCTTTTGATCCCATCCAAATCCGGAAGTCCATATCTTCAGTGATTGTTAAAATTCCGCTAATGGAATTTGAAGGTATCTTAATAACCTTTTCATTTCGAATATATGCCAGAGTATTACTATGAGTGGCTACCCATAATCTGCCAGTCCCGTCTATATACAAACAATTAATATAATTATGAGGTAAACCGCCCTGACTAATAGTATACCATTTTTTTATATTGGTACCTGAATTAACACTGCATAATCCTTTTTGTGTACCGATCCAAACCTGTTCTCCTTTT
>PMIG01000096.1 GCA_003157055.1 Bacteroidales bacterium
ATTTACTTAAGGACTTGAAGGATTATGATATCGAACGCTGTGAACTCCCCAACCTGCTGGCGGTGAACTTCTACATCCGGGGTATCCTGGGCGAAGGAGCTGCCTCATCTTTTCGCCTCGACCCTCAGGCCAAGACCCTGGGTGAGTATCTGCGGGCCAGAATCGTGGAAGTACCGGAGTCGCTTATGTCAAATTGATGCTGCCGGTCTTATTGAAAGGACGATAAACAGGTGTAGGTGCACGAAAAATGATCATAGAATGGAAAAAAGATGACACGGTCGCGATAATAACCCTGAACAACGGGGAAAACAGGCACAATCCCCCGTTTACCAGGGCAATCCTTGATGCCTTTGCGGAGATTGAAAAAGATGAGTCCATCTACGCCGTCGTCATCACCTCCAGTGATGAGAAGAGCTGGTCCCAAGGCCTAGACCTGTCTTGGATCATGGATGTTATCGCTAAAAAAGACTTCCGGACGATCAAGGATTTCTTTTACAGTTTGAATGCACTGTTCAAAAAGATTCTTCTTTTTCCCATGCCCGTCATTGCCTCGATCAATGGTCACGCTTCCGGAAACGGGGCAATACTTGCCTGCTGCTGCGATTTCCGATTGATGAATGCGGACAGAGGGTATTTCTTTTTCCCCGGAGTGGATATCAACATCTCCTACCCATCAGGGATTCAGGAAATAATTAAAAAGGCCTTTCCTTATTACAAGCTGGAAGAAGCGATTCTGACCGGAAAGCGTTATGATGCAAAAGAACTGGAAAAGCATCATATAATCATGAAGGCTTGTGATAACGCCGAGGCTGTCCGGCAGGAATCCATTGCTTTTGCGAAAACATTCAAAAAGAAGCGCAGTATCTTTGAAGAAATAAAAAAGCAGCTCAACAAGCACATCATCGCTGTTATTGACAATGAAGACTCTGCATATATAGAAGGGCTGGATATATTAAAACAATAGAGGCGTTTGGACCTGAAAGAACGTGGGAGTAGATTTAATATGCTAATGAAAGTGATTAAGTAAGATATAAAAAAAGGGATTCTCAAGGATTGGGGAGTATTTGTTGGCGAACATAACGGTTATATAGACGGGCGGTGCTTTCAATGACATAGGATACGAGGCATAGCATTTATTTTTTCCATCAAATTGTTTCACTCAAATGATAAGGAGATTAAATATGCTTTTCATGATTATTTACACATGGGAACCCGGACAGAGAGATGCATTAATTAAAAGACGTACAGAGAAGAAAGGCCCCTCTCTCGCTGAGGGAGTGCAAAAGATTCATGAATGGCTTGATGCAGGCGGAGGCAGAGGATTTATGGTCTTTGAGACAAATGATCCCAGAGTCATAATGACATCCATAATGGGATGGGATGACCTCCTGAAAGTGGAGGTTGTTTCATTACTTGATGTGACAGAAATATTTCCGACAGAAAAAGGCAAAAGCTAATAAAATAATCTGTCGAGTTTCATATTTTTTATTTAAGGGCAAAATCAGAAATGTCTTTGTCCTTTTTATATACACATTTCAACCAATAATCATTATCATTCAGGGACACCTCGGGGTACAGACTCGTAAGTGTAAGAAATAATTATGACGGTTTGGAAATCGGAATAATGTTTCTTTCTTCCTGAACCGTTTTTTTTGATATTCAGCTTCGCTGTCCTAACATTTCAGATGGAAATATTTTTCAGCTTATCCTAAAATTTTAATGATAATCTCTCATAATTTCAGAATTTGATTGACAAAAAATATTAACAGTGTTAAATTAACACTGTTAATATACAGAGGAGGTCATTGGGATAAAGGATCGCATCCTTGAAACGGCTTTGCAGCATCTCATTGAGGATGGATTCGAGCACTTCAGCATGCGTATGCTTGCCGCCCGTCTGGGCATGACCGCCGCCAACATCTACAACTATTTTACCAACAAGGATGAGCTCTATCTTTTCATCCAGACCCGTGGCTTCGAAATGCTTTATGACTTTCTATATGAAGCCTATAAGAGATCCGCTACCCCTGAAAAAAAGCTGGTAAACATGATTCGGGCTTACTTAAAGTTCGGCATGGACAATCCCGAGTACTACGAGATCATGTTCAGCCGCAACACACCCAAGTATGCTGATTATAAAGGCACGGCCATGGAAAAAGTAGCCTTACTTGAGAAACAGACAGCGCTCAAGTCAGCTGATATTACCATCCATGCGTTGTCCGATCTCTTTACGAATAATAGAACCGTTCATATTGACACTATCCGCTTTCGCATGCTCCAGATCTGGTTTTCTCTCAATGGAATGATAAACCTTTTTAACAGCCGGGTCCTGCAAGAGGTGGAAGACCATGTGGATGTCATCATTAAGCGCATGACGCAGGACATCATGAAAACAATCAAATCAGAGTTTATGGACAAAATATGAAGATTACGGCAATGAATCTCGTTACGGGATCTCTTCTGCGTCTGATGGCGTTCATGTTCAACACACGACCTTCTCTCAGGCGTTACCTGCGTAATTCCGAAGGATGGATCAACTTCACGGTAGGATTCTCAACCGAAGTCAACACGGTGAAGCAGTCCATCACTTTCCAAGACGGCCATGCGCGAGTCTCTTCTTCAATACCTCCGGACGCGGATGTAACCCTCCGGTTT
>PMIG01000240.1 GCA_003157055.1 Bacteroidales bacterium
ATCATATTTGCCGACTGTTGCAGCGAGATTCTGAATAACAGGTGTTTTAAGGGGTATCTGTTCCCACGTGTAAAATTTTTCCCATGGAACTTTAATAGAATCAATCGAGTACCTGTTCAGAAAATATTCAGCTGAATCTAAAGGTTGATGTGAAGCTTCAAAAACGAGCCGACCGATAGCAAGTCTCAGAGGATCGTGTTCATTTTTCCATAATTCGGGCCGAATTCTTTGCTGAAGATACCTGACAGCCTGGTCTGCAGAAAGTTTAATGTCAGGTATTTTCTGATTGCCTTCAAAAATAATCTCGCGTCTCTTAAGCGAATCAAGCAAGAAAACAGATTTTGACTCTTTGTGAGTAACTTCCTGCGATAATACTGATATACATATATTTACATATGATAATACTAATAGATACTTTATTAACCTTGCATGCATGATCAATTCTTTTATTAAATATATTCTCCGGTTGAATATATGATAAAATACTCTTAATTTTACAGACAATATCACAGATGCAATAATGAAATTATTTTCAATAACGGCAAATTGGCCTGCTGATATATACAGGAATATTAAAAACCGGGATTTTTTCTCCACCCTCTAATTAGAGTCTTATTTCTGAAGACTGTTTTAATAGAATCATTCCATTACAAATTTTTTAAATTTCAGTTAACTATGGATTTACCATTCATTGAGCCATTTAAAACAAAAATGGTCGAGCCTGTTTACCGCAGCACAAGACCCGAAAGGGAGAAATGGATAAGTGAAGCTTCATATAATCTTTTCAACCTCAGATCGGACAGGGTGACCATCGACCTGCTTACAGACTCCGGGACAGGAGCCATGAGCGATAGTCAATGGGCAGCCATAATGCTGGGCGATGAAAGCTATGCAGGCGCATCATCATATTACAACCTTAAAAATGCAATAAAAGAGATAACCGGGTTTGATTACTTTCTCCCCACGCACCAGGGAAGAGCTGCTGAAAATGTTCTTTTCTCGGTGCTTGTAAAGGAGGGAGATCTTGTTCCCGGCAACTCCCATTTCGACACTACAAAGGGTCATATTGAATTCAGAAAAGCGACGGCAGTCGATTGTACCATTGACATTGCTTATGATTTCAAGGCAAGCCATCCTTTCAAGGGGAATGTCGACCTTGGCAAGTTGGAAGATGTCCTTAAAAAGAATCCCCGTGAAAAAATATCGTGTATTATTGTTACCATTACTAATAATACAGCCGGCGGACAGCCTGTAAGTATGGCAAACCTGAGAGGGATAAGGCAGCTTGCCGACAGGTATGGAGTAAGGATAATTCTTGATTCTGCGAGATTTGCAGAAAATGCCTGGTTCATCAAAACCAGGGAGGAAGGATACTCAAATAAATCGATCAGGGAGATAGCTCTCGAAATGTTCTCCTACGCCGACGGCATGACCATGAGTTCAAAGAAGGATGCAATAGTCAATATGGGAGGTTTTATCGGCTTCAGGGAAGAGGATCTCTTCAAGAAGGCTTCAATGTTCAATATAATTTTCGAAGGATTTCTGACTTATGGAGGAATGGCGGGACGTGATATGAACGCTCTTGCCCGGGGATTATATGAAGGAACTGACTTTGAGTATCTCAGCTCAAGAATAAGGCAGGTTGGACAGCTTGGCACCAAAATGAAAGAATGTGGGATCCCTGTGCTTGAGCCTTTCGGCGGTCATGCCATATTTATTGATGCGCTTGATTTCCTTCATGGTGTTCCTCAGGAGGAGTTCCCTGCACAGACTCTTGCTGTCGAGCTATATATTGAAGGAGGTGTCCGGGGAACCGAGATAGGTGCCCTGATGGCAGACAGGGATCCGATAACACGTGAGAACAGGTTCAACGGAAGGGATCTTGTCAGACTTGCCATACCACGCAGAGTGTATTCAGATAACCATATTGATTATGTTGCGGCAGTTACGAAAAACGTTTTTGAAAGAAGAGAAGCTATCAAAAGAGGATTTCGTATCAGGAATGAGGCGTCCATTCTTAGACATTTTACAGTTGAACTGGAAAGGCTGTAGTATGAAATCTGATGAAATTTCTTAACTTTCAGTTTATTTTAAATTACATCAGGTAATGATAAAATCGATGACAGGCTTTGGAAAATCCATTGCTGAAATTCCACAGAAGAAGATCTCAATCGAAATTAAATCACTCAATTCCAAGTCGCTCGACCTGAACCTGAGATTGCCATGGCTTTACAAGGAGAAGGAGTCAGAGATCAGGAATATGGTGAGTCAGAAGCTCGACCGCGGAAAAATTGACCTGGCAATCAATTTTGATTCTCTCGATACGGAAATCGTCCCGGTTATAAATAAAAATGTTGTTAAGAATTACTTCATGCAGATGAAAGAGATATCTGCTGAACTTGGACTGAAGTCAGACGAGCAGTTGTTGCCAATAATTATGCGCCTGCCTGATGCTTTTAAGACTGAGAAGCCGGAACTTGCAGAAGATGAATGGGCCAGCGTAAAGGAAAAAGTTGGTGAAGCTATCGGGCAGGTTGATGTTTACAGGTCCGAAGAAGGGAAATCCATCGAAGCTGACCTTATCAGGTGTATCGTGAAGATTCTGGGATATCTGACCGAGGTCGAGCAGCATGAGGGAGAAAGGATAAAAAGAATCCGTGAAAAGATTCATGCTTCGCTTATTGAAAACGTTGGGAAGGAAAATGTTGATATGAACAGGTTCGAGCAGGAGATAATTTTTTACATCGAAAAGCTGGACATTAATGAAGAAAAGGTCCGGCTGAAAAAGCATTGCGAATACTTTCTCGAAAAAGCAGCTTCGCTTCCACCCAACGGCAAGATATTGAATTTTATAGCACAGGAAATTGGCCGCGAAATCAATACTATCGGTTCCAAGGCCAATGATGCCGCAATGCAGAAGCTGGTAGTTTCAATGAAAGATGAGCTTGAGAAAATAAAAGAACAGACTCTGAATGTCCTATGAAAGGTAAACTTATTATAATTTCTGCTCCCTCCGGTGCCGGAAAATCGACTATCGTAAAGTATCTTCTCAACAGGGGAATAAACCTTGAGTTTTCAATATCATGCGCTACAAGAGCCCCCCGCAGTGCTGAAAAAGACGGGGTTGATTATTATTTTATGTCGGTCGACGAGTTCAGAAACAAGATAAAAAATGATGAGTTTGTTGAATGGGAGGAGGTTTATAAGGACCAGTTGTATGGTACCCTCAAAAGCGAAATTGATAGAATATGGTCTCATGGGAGCCATGTTCTGTTCGATATGGACGTTAAGGGAGGCATCCACCTTAAAAACATTTTTAACCATGTTGCTATCTCAATCTTCATAATGCCCCCTTCCATAATTGAACTGGAGAAAAGATTGATCGCCAGGGGAACGGATGCGGATTATAAGATTAAAATGAGATTGGAAAAAGCTGCTGAAGAGTTGAGGCTGGCAGACAGTTTCGATAATATAGTTGCAAACAATAACCTCGAAGAGGCCGAAAATGAGGTTTACAGATTAGTGACTGGTTTTCTGGATAGCTGATGATAAAAGTCGGTTTATATTTCGGATCATTTAATCCAATTCATTTAGGGCATATTGCTATTGCCGGATACATGACCGAATTTGAGGGTCTTGATCAGGTTTGGTTTGTTGTCAGTCCGCAGAATCCGCTTAAAACAAAGGAGACACTGCTTGACGACTACCAGCGCCTTTATATGGTGCAGCTTGCAACCGGAGACAATGATCGCCTGAAAGCTTCCGATATTGAATTCAAGCTTCCGATTCCATCATATACTATTGATACACTGGCTTACCTTGAAGAAAAATTTCCAATCCTTACCTTCTGCCTTATAATGGGCGAAGACAACCTGTATACACTCCATAAGTGGAAAAACGGAATGGAACTGGTCAAGAAATGCCCTGTTTACATTTACCCCAGACCCGGAACGAAGAGACCAGCTTCTCCCCTCCTCGACCAGATCCTCAGCTCTGCCGAAATACACCTGTCAAAAGCTCCGATGATGGAACTATCAGGAACTTTTATCAGGAACGGAATCAAAGGTGGAAAAAACATGTCCTACTTTGTACCGGGGAAGGTATGGAAGTATATTGAAGAGATGCATTTCTATGAGTAGGCATCAGTCCATCAGAAGAAGGATGGGGAGAGGGCGAGAAGGTGGGATGAATAAACTAACAGTAAATTAATTCATTACTATTTAAAATAATGATCATG
>PMIG01000090.1 GCA_003157055.1 Bacteroidales bacterium
ACTGAAACAAAAATATAAATTCCCATACTGCTACTTTTTTATTAACTCCTTCACTTTTTCAATTTGAGACGCAAAGTAACTGCTTTTTTCCGGAAATTTCAAACTTAATTTCTCATAAATATCAATTGCCTTTGAATAGTATCCCTGCCCGATATAAATTCTTGCAAGAGTTTCGGTCACAAATTCTTCCCTCTCTTCTACAAAAGGTTTTGAAATATCCTCATTCGGCATGGCAGATTTTCCCCTCGATGGCTCTATCCTTGGATTTGCATCGATGAATTTATCAATCAGCGCCGATTGCAGATCTTTTATCGAGGGCTTTCCTTCCTGATCGAGCCTATCAATTTCAATTTCATCAGCACCAAAATCCGGGACGCCATTTCCATTAATATCAAGCTCCAGAAGGTCAGCGTTTTCGGGGATTGAAAACCCGGGATCCATATAAGTAATTCTTTCCCCGGCCTCTTCGAATTCCTCATCAAACATCATGATAGATGCATTATAATCATCAATGCCGAAATCATTGGAGATCAGTATTGAATGATCTATAATCTTTTCGTTATCATTACCTCCTGTTGTATTTTTTTCTATTTCATTTATCAAGTCTGTACTATTCTTCCCCGATTCAATCACGGTCTGCTGGCTGTCAGCCGGACTCACTTGGTTTTGATGAGGAGGTGTAATTGGAGATTCAGGGCTGGCTTCTGAAATAATTTCCTTTCTTAAAAGATAATAAAGTACCTCACGGTTTGCAATATGCAATGCGGATACCCTAAGTTGGTTTTCAAACTTTACATCGGAGGTGTTCTGCAATCCTTTTAGCAGAAGACTATAGGCGCTCTGAAAATAGGGAAATATATTTATCAGCTCATTAACCTCGCTGATAGTTTGTCGGTCAGCAGGACCTGAACTCTCAATCATTCTCAGAAAATCGCTCCTGTTCATACTCTACCAGTTCACGAAAGCCTTGTTAAAAATATCTTCTATAAGAAGGTCAACTATTTTTTCGGTCAGATTTTTTTCGACTGAGCTCAGATCAATGTTGCTGTCATAATCTTCATATCTGGAAAATGTCTGTTCAAAGCTGTAGTTGGGTTGGATCGAATTCGTGAATTTAACTCTTACTGAAATAGTAAACCTGTTTGTTGCTGCCTGAGAATCTGCTCCGACAGACTGAGGCCTGGAGCTGTAATCAGTTATCTCGCCTTCAAAGTTGACATCTCCGATACCGTTTACTATTCCAAGGCTGGTCTGTGCTTTGCATTTATCTATGAGAGCATCCGTTATATATTGGCTTAACCCTGTCGAAACAATGTTTGCCCTGTTTTGAAAATACTGAATGCTCGCTGTTTTTACATCAGCTGAAATGCTCGCACCCGTGAACGAATATTTGATCTTGCATCCTCCTATCAGAATAGCTCCTGCAGCAAGCAGGAGAAGCACAAGTCTTTTTGATGTAAGGGACCATTTTTTAGTTTTATTCAATGCCATACTCTTTTATTTTCCTGTAGAGTGTCCGTTCTGAGATCCCCAGCTCATTTGCTGCAAGTTTTCTCTTCCCGTTGTATTTTTCGAGGGCTTTCTTTATCATTTCGACTTCCTTGTCAGCCAGGGATAATGACTCCTCAACAATTTCCTCAGTGTCCTGAATATCAGTTCTTGCCGCGTGGGTCTTAAAATCGACAGATCCGGTCTCTGTCGCTTCCGGACCTGTCGCCGTCGTGTTCTTTTTCTCCCTTATAAGATTCTGAATGACTCTTGCATTCGGACCATCAAAGGCTACATTCATATCGTTATGCTCAATGAGATCGTAAACAAGCTTTTTAAGATCATTCATGTCGCCTTTCATGTCGAAAAGGATCTTATATAAGATTTCCCTCTCTGAAGAAAACGATTTGTCATCTTCTTTCTTAATAATAGCAGGAAGTCTTACGCCATCATAATCAGGCAAATACGATTTAAGTTTAACTGCCCTGATCTCACGGTCGCTTTCTATTATTGATATCTGTTCCGTAATGTTCTTCAGCTGTCTTACATTCCCTGGCCAGGCAAAATGAAGAAGCATGTTTTTGGCTTCAGAATCGAGCCTGATGGCAGGCATCCTGTATTTTTCGGCAAAATCAACTGCAAATTTTCTGAAAAGAAGTATTATATCCTCACCTCTTTCCCTTAAGGAAGGAATCCTTATCGGGACAGTGTTAAGCCTGTAAAAAAGATCTTCTCTGAATCTGCCCTTATCGATTGCCATTACGACATCGATATTGCTGGCAGCAATAACCCTTACGTTTGTTTTCTGCACCTTTGACGAACCGACCCTGATGAACTCGCCGGCTTCGAGTACCCTTAAGAGCCTCACCTGGGTGGAAAGCGGCAATTCTGCAACTTCATCAAGGAAGATCGTTCCCCCGTCAGCAACTTCAAAATAACCTTTTCTGCTGTCGGTTGCACCGGTAAATGCACCTTTTTCGTGTCCGAACAGCTCAGAATCTATTGTTCCCTCAGGAATTGCTCCGCAATTGACAGCGATATATGGACCATGCTTCCTTGCGCTGTAATTATGGATCACCTGCGGGAATACTTCCTTTCCGGTTCCGCTTTCGCCGCTTATTAGCACGGAGAGGTCTGTGGGAGCTACCTGTACAGCAATATCAATAGCATGATTGAGTTCTTCGTTATTGCCAATTATGCCAAATCTTTGCTTAATGCTTTGCAGATCTTTCATACGTTTTTCAAGATGATGCGAATTTAAGGTTTTTTTAAAACATTGGGAAATGCATTTTTCGTAAATTCGTAAAATGAAAAAGAGGTCGGAATTAAAATTCGCCGGCATTATTCCGGCACGATACACATCTTCAAGGTTCCCGGGGAAGCCACTGGCTATGATAAATGGAAAGCCAATGGTCCAGCGGGTTTATGAACAGTCAAGAAAATCACTCGATACGGTTTTTGTAGCAACCGACGATAAAAGAATTTTTGATGCCGTGAAAAATTTCGGAGGCAATGCTGTCATGACCTCATCTGAGCACCAGAGTGGAACAGACAGATGCGCTGAGGCTATAGGCAAAATATCCCGGAAGAATGGCATTGAAGTTGATGTTGTCGTAAATATCCAGGGTGATGAACCTTTTATCCGTCCTGAAGAGATTGATCTTCTCAAATCCTGCTTCAATGATAAGAATGTTGAAATTGCCACGCTGATAAGGAAAGCTGCCCACGGAGAAGATCTCTTTAACCCTAACCAGCCAAAAGTCGTTATTGATTCACTGGGGAATGCAATATATTTCAGCAGGGCTGCAATACCATTTATCCGCAACCTCGGAGAATCGCTCTGGTCAGAGAACTTTACCTTTTATAAGCATCTTGGCCTTTATGCGTACACCATCCGGGCATTGAAAAAAATCACGAAACTGCCAGTAAGCTATCTCGAAAAAGCTGAAGCTCTTGAGCAAAACCGATGGATCGAAAATGGCTACAGGATAAGGAGTGCTGTCACTGAATGGGAAAGCATCGGAATCGATACACCGGCTGATCTTGACAGGGCCTTGCTTTATTTTGAGAATTTAAAATAAATATTTATTAACTTTAGCACAGTTTTTGCGGGGAAGAATTAAACGGTATTTATGAAGAAAAGTTTACTCCTTTTTTCGTTCGTTTTTTTTACTTTAAGCCTTAAGGCTCAGAATGATACTATTAGTATTTCTTCCAGACTTACACAGATGAGCTATTCGGCTGAAGCTGCAAATATCACTTTCAGCATTTTCCCTGTACCCGTAAGAGAAAATTATTTTAATATTAAAAGTGAAAAGGAGTTCTCGTCAGTTAAGATCACAAATATAATCGGACAAGATATATACAGAGAAAAATATAATGATCCGCAAACCTTTGCTAAAATCGTTCTCGATAATCCCAGAAGAGGGATGTACATTGTGACAGTTGTATTCAGCGACGGGATGAGGATCGTAAAGAAGATAATGATTGAACAGGCTGAATAATTGATTAAGGCCTGCATTGAGATGCGGATTTTCGGGGGAATTATCCGTATATAAATAGTTGAAATATAGTACAACTAAAGCATCCGGTAAACTTTACTGTTGCCTGATTGTTTATTAAAATAGAGTTATTTATAACTGTTACCACAAGAAGTTATAGCCATGGAAGAAGGAATAAATGTTTTTTCGATTAAGGATCTTGAAAATTTTTCGGGAATAAAAGCTCATACTATAAGGATCTGGGAAAAAAGATACAATATCCTTGAGCCTGACAGGACCGATTCGAACATACGTAGATACAATGAATCGGAACTGAAAAAAATATTAAATGTGGCTTTCCTTAACAGGAATGGACTAAAGATATCCAAAATTGCAAAGCTCAGTGAAGATGAGCTTACTCAGCAGGTAATGGCGCTAAGCAGCAGGGACGATTCAGAAAAGGATTTTCAGCCCGGTAAAATACTTATGTCGGCCATCAGGTTTAATGAAGAACTGTTCAAGGAAACTCTCCTCCCCTATATTAAACATTACGGTATCGAAGAAGCATATTGCCGATACCTTCATCCATTGCTTGAAAAATCGAGGATACTCTGGCAAACCGGATCACTTTCAAGGGCTCAGGAACAATTTATCAGGAATACGGTAAGACAGCTTATAACTGTTGAAGACAACCTCATCAAACCATGGTCAGGTAAAACAGGGCCTTCAGTAGCCATGATAAATACTTCAGACAATCTGACTGATAATAACTTTCTTTTTTACAAATATGCCTTGAAAAAAAGGGGATTTGACGTAATCTTTACGGGCGGGATTCTGCCTGCATCCGAAGTTATTGAGATCTATAAGATAAAGCCGTTCAGCTACCTCATTGTAAATTCAAGTGCATTTGATTTT
>PMIG01000016.1 GCA_003157055.1 Bacteroidales bacterium
TGAATTGCTAAGCAGCTATGACATTCTGTTTTATGTTGTGCTTGGTTTGCTTTCTGCTTTTGTTGGCTGGCTCTTTATTAAAGTACTCTACAAATGTGAGGACCTTTTCGACGCAATTAAAATACCCTATTATTTAAAACCTGCTGTCGGAGGATTATTCCTGGGTTTTATCGGGTTATATTTCCCACAGATCTTTGGAGTTGGTTACACTTCCATCGAAAAGACACTGAATGGACAATTAGGTCCAATGCTTGTACTTGGACTTATAGCATTAAAAATAATAGCAACATCGCTTACTTTAGGATCGGGGGGATCAGGTGGTGTTTTTGCTCCCTCTCTGTTTATAGGAGCAATGCTGGGAAGTTCTTTCGGCTCAATACTTCATCTTATATTCCCCGGAATTTTGGTTTCTCCGGGCGCCTACGCCCTTGTAGGAATGGCTGCAGTATTTGCAGGAGCTGCACAGGCACCAATTTCAGCAATTCTTATTCTCTTTGAAATGACAGGAGATTATAAGATAATTCTGCCATTAATGGTCGCCTGTGTTATCTCTACTCTTGTTCTTAAATGGATTTCAAAAGACTCCATATATACTTTGAAACTAAGGAGAAGAGGCATTGATATCCTAAAGTTAAAGAATGAAGACCTGTTGGAGAAGATTAAAGTGTCGGAAGCCATGTTCCGAAAGGTAATTACTATTAATGAATCAGCAACAGTTTCAGATGCAGAGTCGTTGTTAAAATCCTCTTCCCACAGAGGATTCCCCGTACTTGATAGCAATGGCCGGCTTAAGGGAATGATCACGCATCAAGACATTTACGATGCATTAGAGAAAGGAAGAAGGGATATCACTGTGGCGGAGATTATGTCTAATAATCTTGTTACATGCTACCCGGAGGAGACTTTGAAGAATGCTCTTGAGAAACTGGGGGAGCATGATATAGGACGTATACCTGTTATCGAAAACAATGATACGGGGAAACTAATTGGTCTGATCACACGGAAAAATATTGCTTCCACTTATAACAAAGCTCTCAAGAATTGATTAATTCCATAATTTATTTTAGATATAAAGGCTATTCATAGCTAATACATAAGTTCATTTACCTTATTGAATTTAACTTTACAAGTTTGCTTAGTTATTTGTGATTTCTAAATGCAATTACTTGGTATCTTCAGATTCATTACTTTGTATAAAAAATAGTTGTTTATGAAAACCAACACTATTATTACAGGATGTCTTTTGGGATTGGCAGTTTTTTCCCCTTTTCAGAAAAACTATTCACAAGAGCTTTCAGCCAGGGAGATTGTTAAGAAAGCCGACGAAAAAGGACGGGGAATGACCAGCCAGGGTGTCATGACACTTACAATTGTACGTCCTGACTGGACCAGAAGCATCACATTGAAATCATGGTCAAAAGGTACCGAATATTCTTTGATATATATTACTGCACCCGCAAAAGAAAAAGGACAAGTGTTCCTGAAGAGACAGAACGATATGTGGAACTGGGTTCCGTCAATTGAAAGACTCATCAAAATNNAGAAAAAGTGAGAGACATGGAATGTTATAAAATTGAGCTTATCCCGTTACCCGATGCCGCGGTAACCTGGGGTAAAGTTATTACCTGGATCACAGTCGACGGTTTTAACCAGTGGGAAGCTGAATACTATGATGAAGACTCTACCATTGTAAACGTGATGAATGCATCTGATATTAAAAGAATGGGTGATCGTGAAATACCGACAAAGCTGGAGATAGATCCGGTAAACAAAAAAGGTAATAAAACCGTACTCGTAATAAACAGTATGATATTTAATCAACCAATTTCAGAAAGCTTTTTTTCTCAGCAGAACATGAAGTCAGTAAAATAATAAATTCATCAGTTCTTATGAAAGACTACCTAAAACTGGCATGGCGTAATTTATGGCGAAATAAGCGGAGAACACTGATTACTACTGCATCGATCTTTTTCGGAGTGATCTTATCGACAATTATGAGCTCAATGCAGGAAGGCTCTTACGCACAGTATATCAAAACTATAGTAAATTCCTATTCCGGATATATCCAGGTTCACAGCAAGGGATACTGGAATGATAAAGTAATTAATAACTCGCTGGAATACTCTCTTGTAAGACAAAAATTGTCTGATGTGAAAGGAATTACAGCAACTGCTCCACGGCTGGAAAACTATGCACTGGCTTCCTCAGAAGAGATTACTAAGGGTGTGATGGTAATAGGGATTGCACCAATAGAAGAAGATGCTATCACCAATCTTTCGAAAAAGATAATTAAAGGAAACTATCTTAGCCGGGATGATAACGGAGTGGTGCTTGGAAGCACACTTGCCAGGTACCTTAAGCTTGAGGCAGGTGACACTGTCGTATTGCTAAGTCAGGGATACCACGGTGTAGGAGCTGCCGGAAAATATCCTGTTCGTGGCATAATTAAGCAACCCTCTCCGGAACTTGACAGAACAGTGGTTTATATGAATATATCTGATTGTCAGGATCTGTTCTCAGCACCTGACAGGCTTACTTCTGTTGTTATTATGGTAAAGAACAATGATGCAATGCCTGCAGTTAAAAATGATCTTATTTCAGGTCTGGGAACTGATTATGAGGTCATGGACTGGAAGGAGATAAACAATATCCTGTTAAAACAGATAGACAGTGACCGCGCTTCGGGCATGATTATAAAAGGGGTGCTGTATATGATTATTGCTTTCGGAATATTTGGGACAGTTATGATGATGATGGCTGAGAGGAGAAAAGAGTTCGGTATGATCGTGGCAATCGGGATGCAGAAGTACAAGCTCAGTTATGTTCTCGTTCTTGAAACTATATTATTAGGATTTACCGGTGTTATCGCCGGGATTGCCGCAAGTATTCCTATCACCTGGTATTTTACCCTGCATCCTATACCCATTACAGGCCAGGCTGCTGATACCATGCTCCAGATGGGCTTTGACCCGGTAATGTCTTTTTCAATGATTCCGTCTATTTATTACCATCAGGCCATCACTATCCTGATTTTTACACTGATAATAGGTCTTTACCCTGTTTTTAATATAAACAGGCTTATTATTATTAAAGCATTGCATAGTTAACTATTTAATTTTAAAGTAATGATTTCTTCATTTGCCTGGCGAAATTTGTGGCGCAATAAACTCAGAAGCTTAATAATTATTGCTGCAATAGCACTTGGGATTTTTGCAGGGATATTCATCACAGCATTTACAAATGGGATGGTAAATGACCGCATTCAGTCTATTATAAGTTCTGAAATGTCTCATATTCAGATTCATCAACCCGGCTTTCTTGACAATGATCAGTTTTCTCTTTTGATGCTGAATGCTGACAGTATATTGACTAAGGTGAAAAAAACTCCGGATGTGGTTGCTGCAAGCAAAAGGATAATTATCAACTCTATGGTGGCATCGGCAGAAACAGGGACTGGTGTTAAGATAACCGGTATTGATCCCGAAGATGAATGCAAAGTGACCAACCTGAGCTCCAAAATTGTTGATGGAAGGTATATAGATAGCACGGACAAGAACCCGGTATTCATTAGCGAAAAACTGGCTGAAAAGCTGAAAGTCGGTTTAAAGAATAAAATCATTATTACGGTTCAGGATATTAATATGAATATTACCGGAGGGGCGTTCCGGGTTGTGGGAATATACAGAACTGACAATATGATATTTGATGAGGCAAATATATTTGTCAGAAACAGTGACTTAAGCAGGTTGACAGGTCTTAAAGGGTCTGAGGCACATGAGATTGCTGTTTTATTGAATAAGAATGAAAATACAGACATTACAGCAAAAACAATTTCCGGTTACTTTCCCGGGCTTGAAGTAAAAGACTGGCAGGAACTTAGCCCTGAGGCCGGTTACCTGGTAAGTGTGATGAACCAATACATGTATATATTTATAATTGTTATTCTTATTGCTTTATGTTTTGGAATTATAAATACCATGCTGATGGTGATCATGGAAAGGGTGAGGGAATTAGGCATGTTGATGGCAATCGGAATGAACAGGATGAAAGTGTTTGCAATGATTATGCTTGAAACGGTCT
>PMIG01000153.1:0-8270 GCA_003157055.1 Bacteroidales bacterium
AATAAATATTTCAATATTTTCGTAGCTTTAAAAATTCCATGGTTTGCCATGGTGAAAAATACTAAATGAGGCTGACATAAGAAAGGATTGAAAATGATTGAGAAAAATCCGGAAGAATCTGTTCTTGATGAACAATCCGGGGCAAAAGATAATGCCTTCGGAACTGAGGAAACCACAAATGCTGAAAAAGCGATCGATGCTGACTCACCTGGCGAAGCAGCTGAAACTGAAAAGAGCCCGGAGAAAAACAAAGTAAAAGAAAAAAAAAGACCAGCGAGAGTAAGGGTTGCATCTCCTGAAAAGGTCGAAGTAAATGTAACAGAAAACCAGGATCAGGAATCGGATACGGCACCTGATCCTGAACAAATACTGGACGATATCGTTCTTCCTCCTGTTGATTATTCAGGGTTTTCTAAAAATGAGTTGGCCAATACCCTGGGACTGATCATAGAAAACAGGCCTCCTGCTGAAATCAGAAGTGATATTGACCGCATTAAAGTGCTTTTTTATAAAAAGCTGAAGCAGGAAGGAGAAGAAAGNNGGAGGCAAAATTGAGGAGTATCGGTCATGGGTTGACCCTTCGGAAGCCCGTGTAAAACACTTGCTTGAAAAATATAAAGAAAAAAAATCTGACTATAATAAGATTCAGGAGGCTGAGAAATATGAGAACCTTAAAAAGAAATACGAAATAATTGATAAGATTAAAGAGCTAGTAAATAGGGAAGAATCAATTAATAAAACCTTTCATGAATTCAGNNTTCTACGATTACATCAAGATAAATAAAGAACTCAAGGACCTCGACCTTAAGAAAAACCTTGAACAAAAAGTACTTCTGTGCGAAAAGGCAGAACAGCTGATGCTTGAGCCTAATCCCGTTAATGCATTCAGGTTTTTACAGGACTTTCATAACCAATGGCGGGAGATAGGTCCTGTTCCACAGGAATCTAAAAATGAAATTTGGGAGAGATTCAGGGAAGCAACATCTCAGATAAATAAAAGGCACCACGAATATTTCGAAAAACAAAAAGATGATCAGCGTAAAAATCTTGAATCAAAAATTACGCTTTGCGAGGAAGTTGAGGCTATAAATCTACTTGAAATTAAGAATTTCAGGGATTTTGATGATAAAGCTGATAAAGTTGTTGCTCTTCAGAAAATGTGGAGAACAATCGGATTCGCACCCAAAAAGCAGAATAATAAGGTATATCAGCGTTTCAGGGAGGCTTGCGATAACTTCTTTGAAAAGAAGAGAGGTTTCTATGCTGATAATAAAGAGATTCAGCAGACTAACCTACAAAAGAAAATTGAACTCTGCCTGCAGGCAGAGGCATTGCAGGATAGTACTGACTGGAAAGCTACTTCTGATGCTCTGATAAAGCTGCAGAAAGAGTGGAAGGAGATTGGCCCTGTTCCGAGGAAGCAATCTGAGAAAAGCTGGAAGAGATTCAGGAAAGCATGCGACCAGTTCTTTAACAAGAAAACGGAATTTTTTGCCGACCTTGATACTTCATATGAAGATAATCTGAAGGCAAAGCTTGCTATTATTGAAGAGCTTGAATCATTTGAACCAGGCACTGATGTGCAGGCTGCTTTCGACCATCTTAAAGAATTGCAGCGTAAATGGACAGAAATAGGATTCGTCCCGTTTAATAAAAAGGAGGAAATTACAAACAGGTACAGGAATGCTCTCAATAAAGAGTTCGACAATCTGAAAATTGCTGATGAGGATAAAAGCATTCTTAAGTACAGAACTAAGCTCGATAATCTTAAAACAAACCCGAAAGCATCAAGGAAAATTCACAATGAGCGTGAAAAATTCTTTACCAAGATAAAACAGCTTGAAAGCGATATCGTTCTCTGGGAGAATAATATCGGATTCTTTACCAAATCGGTTAATGCCGACAATATGATAAAGGAAGTTGAAGAGAAGATCGAGAATGCAAAGAAAATGATCAAGACTCTTGAAGAAAAAGTTAAAATGATTGATTTGTCAGGTCTTGATGATTAATCCTTAAGACCACAATATTGGATATTAATCTTTCAAACATTGGCTGACGTTAAATATGTATTTGTAACTGGCGGGGTTACCTCTTCACTTGGAAAAGGTATTATTTCTGCTTCGCTTGCAAAATTATTGCAGGACAGGGGCTATTCAGTCACAATTCAGAAACTCGACCCTTATATAAATGTCGATCCCGGAACACTCAATCCTTATGAGCACGGCGAATGCTATGTAACTCTCGACGGTGCCGAGACAGACCTTGACCTCGGCCATTACGAGAGATTCCTGAATGTCCCTACCAGCCAGGCTAACAACGTAACAACCGGACGGATTTACCAGTCGGTTATCAATAAGGAGAGAAAAGGAGATTACCTGGGAAAAACTGTTCAGGTCATTCCTCATATAACCGATGAGATAAAAAGAATGATTAAGCTGGTAAGCTCAGGAAATAAATATGATATAGTCATTACCGAAATTGGTGGAACAGTAGGTGATATTGAGTCGCTTCCATACATTGAATCTGTACGACAGCTGAAATGGGAGCTCGGAGCTCAGAATTGCATCGTCATTCACCTGACGCTTGTACCATATCTTCCTGCAACCGGGGAATCAAAAACAAAACCTACGCAGCACTCAGTGAAAGAGCTGCTCCAGACAGGAATTCAGCCCGATATCCTTGTGCTCAGAACTCAGGTACCGTTGCATGTAGATGTAAAGAAGAAAGTAGCTTTATTCTGTAACGTGGAAGAAAATGCTGTTATTGAGTCTCTCGATGTTTCAACAATATATGAAGTACCTGTCAGAATGCTCAGCGAAAAACTCGATCAGATCGTATTGAGGAAGCTTGGCATGCCCATCGGCCAGGAGCCTCCGCTCATCGAATGGCGGGAATTCCTTAAGCGTCTTAAGAATCCCAAACACTCTGTTAAAGTAGGCCTTGTCGGGAAATATGTTGAACTGCCTGATGCTTATAAATCTATATCCGAATCATTCCTTCACAGCGGATCTTATAATGAATGCGCCGTTCATGTTGAATATATTCATTCAGAGGATATTACAGAACAAAATGTAAATGAGAAGCTAAAAGGGCTCAATGGGGTCCTTGTAGCCCCCGGGTTTGGTTCGCGAGGGATTGAAGGCAAAATACTTACAGCAAAATATGCCAGGGAGAACAACGTGCCATTCTTCGGGATATGTCTTGGAATGCAATGCGCAGTGATCGAATTTGCCAGAAATGTCCTTAATATGGAAGGTGCTAACTCTACTGAAATAGATCACAAGACAAAATATCCGGTTATTGACCTTATGGAAGAGCAGAAAAGCGTTATCGACAAGGGAGGAACTATGAGGCTTGGCGGTTACAAATGCATCATAAGCAAAAATTCCCTGTCATATGAAGCATATGGGAAAACGGAAATAATTGAAAGGCACAGGCACAGATATGAATTCAATGATAAATATTTTGATGATTTCAGGAAGAACGGCTTTATCCCTGTTGGAATCAATCCTGAATCAAATCTTGTGGAAATAATGGAATTGGCAGGACATAAGTGGTTTGTTGGAGTTCAGTTTCATCCTGAATACAGCAGCACCGTAATAAAGCCTCATCCGCTCTTTGTTAAGTTTATTCAGGCTTGTATTGGCTGAAAGGGTTTGTTCTGAAGAAATGATTTATTAATCTAATTTGAATAATGGATAAGAATACAATAACAGGCATCATCTTAATTTTCGCAATATTCATCGGATTCAGTATCTATAACGGAAGCCGGTTGAATAAAGGTTTTGAGAATGCAGTCAAAATAGCCGAGTCTGAAGTAGCAGCCGGTAATCTTGAACGAGCAAGAACTGAATATGTAAATGCATTAAGATTCAAGGCGAACAATCCTGAGGTACTTGCAAAAATTGAGGAATTGAATGTTAAGCTTGGCATATCTACTGAAGGTCAGGTAGCTGATACTGCTAAAACAGAGAACATTTCCAGGACAGATTCTTTATCAGTCCAGCATACTGAAAAGGAGGATGCCAATCAATATGGAGCATTTGCAATTGCTGCAAAAGGCGATAATGAATTTATAACCCTTGAAAATAATAAAATTCAGGTTAAGATCTCCACAAAGGGAGGAAGGGTATATTCAGCCCTTATGAAGGATTACAAGACCTATAATGCTCTTCCACTGATCCTTTTCTCAGGCGACTCTACAGTCTTTGGCTTCAACTTTTTTACAGTCGATAATAAAGCTGTAAGAACCAACAATCTGTTCTTCAAGCCTGTAACAGACCAAAAATCTTATGTTGTGACCGATAAGCCTCAGACCGTTAATTTGAGACTTTATGCTGGCGATGATAAGTATATAGAATATAGGTATACTCTTGCACCCGATAAATACAGCCTCTCATTTGACGTAACCTTCAAGAATCTGAATGACATTATGCCTGCAAACCAGAATAATATTACACTCGACTGGCGGATGTATTTGCCACAGCAGGAAAAAGGAAGGCAGAATGAGGACAATTATTCCGGTTTAAAATTTAAGAATTATCAGGATGATGTTGAGGACCTGAAGTTAAGGCAGCAAAAAGAGATAGAATCGAAAAATATTCCCACTAAACTGAGCTGGGTTGCTTGTGTGGACCAGTTCTTCTCATCGGTTCTGATAACTGATGATTATTTTCTGAATGCATCGGTTTCATCAACACGGACACTTACGTCACCAAAATATCTTAGATATTATACTTCGGAGATTGGTGTCCCCTTTACTCCGGGGACTGACTCCAAAATCGCAATGAAATTCTATTTTGGTCCCAATCACATTTCAACTCTGCGAAAAGAAGGACTTGAACTTGATAAGATTGTAAACCTTGGAAAGAATATAATCGGATGGATTAACAGGTTTGTTATTTTACCTATTTTCAATTTGTTGAATAGATATATTGGTAATTATGGGATTATTATCCTTATCCTTACGCTCATCATAAAGATTGTGCTTTTCCCACTTACATTCAAGTCTTACCAGTCGACTGCTAAAATGCAGGTTCTTAAACCCATGATTGATGAATTAGGTAAGAAATTCCCGAAGAAGGATGATGCAATGAAGAAGCAGCAGGCTACAATGGACCTATATAAGAGGGCAGGAGTGAGCCCTATGGGAGGCTGCTTACCAATGCTTCTGCAGATGCCAATCCTCTTTGCAATGTTCCGGTTCTTCCCTGTTTCTATAGAATTGAGACAGCAGCATTTTCTCTGGGCCACTGACCTTTCAACCTATGATTCCATACTCAAACTTCCTTTTAATGTCCCGATGTATGGCGATCATGTCAGCTTGTTCACTATACTGATGACTGTATCTTCTTTGCTCACAATGAAAATGACAGTATCTCAGCCTGGGCAGGATCAGCCCGGCATGAAGATGATGACCTATATGATGCCGATCATGTTCATGCTTATTATGAATAACCTGCCATCAGGACTTACTTATTATTACTTCCTGGCGAACTTAATAACATGGATACAGAATCTTGTTTCAAAACGATTTATTGATGCAGATAAAGTCCTTGCAACTCTTGAGGCAAACAAGAAGAAGCCTGTTCCCAAATCGAAGTGGCAGCAACGGCTTGAGGAAGCCTCTAAACAGAGAGGTCTGAACACTCCCAAAAGATAATTATTTAAAATCTACAGAGAACATCATTATAAGAGCGTACTATCCCGGTACGCTCTTTTTCTGATTTTTTTAGTTAAATATTATTAATAAAATATGTACATCAGAAAAAAAACATAAATTTAGCTTTTTCATAATACGGGGAAATGGGGAAGAAGTTTAAAAATAAGGATTTAGCTGCCAGGCTGGGAGTTTCAGGTACGCTGGTATCTTTGGTACTTAATAATAAAGCTGACCAGCATGGGATCAGAAAGGATACCCAGGAAAAAGTGCTTGCCTTAGCAAAGCAGATGGGATATTTCAGCATGATTGCTGAAAAGAAAGATCCGTCACCGACTGAAGAGACACCGGGTATTATCGGGATGATTGTACCATCACTGAATGATCCCTTTGTAACTGGAATCACACCTTATCTGCAGAAGGCGTTTTCTAGTATCGGCCTTGGTTTTTCAATTATTACCAAAGATCCTGATGATCAGCGATTTGACAGGCTTACCAATGCCTTTAAAAGATTCTTCAGCGGAATAATTCTCGTCGGTGATACTGCCGATGATGCGACTATCAGGGCTTTAAGGTCTACAGATTACCCCTTTATACTTCTTGAAAAAAATCTCAGGACAGGTAAGCTTAACTCAGTAAATAGTGATATGGTCGCTGGTGCACAGCTTGTCGCAAATCATACGAAAAAGTTTGGTTATAAAAACATTATTATTGTCACAGATCATACCACAATCAGATCAGATCGTGCTTTAATAGATGAGATTGAAAATGCATTGAGCATCATCCCCGAAGTCAATAAGCCTGTTGTCATGGAACTTGAAATGTCAACTTCCAGCGGTGATATTAATTTTGAAGGTTTTGATACTTTTTGTCGTCCACCTTTCCGTGCAGAAATAGTTATTGTATTGCATTCCTACCTGGTATATCCTCTTATGACCCACTTCCAGAAAAGGAAAATGCGTGTACCTCAGGATATGGCACTTATATCAATGGAAGAAGGCGCAGGTTTTGACCAGATATCATCACCTGTTACATGCTTGCGAAAGCCATTACCGGGAATAGCAATAAAAGCTGCAAATATGATCTGGACAGAAATTAAAAATTCGGGCAAGGGAAAATTCAAAAGACAAATTACCGTTACACCTGAACTTATCATCCGGAATTCCTGTGGAAATGTTTAAACCATACTGATCATGAAACATTCAATCAGAATTATTGCAGCCCTGCTTTTTTTAGTTATAGCAGGCTGTTCCGGCAGGCATCTTATTAATGATACGGCATATAGAAAAGAGGTTGATAAGGATTTTGCAAAAACAATTACACTTCTGCAGAACAGGAAAAATGATTTGACTGGCGAATTTGACAATAATCTTTCGCTTCAACAGAAAGAGGCGCTTAAATTCCTCTATGCATATATGCCTCTCAACGACCTGGCAGATTATAATGTCAATTACTTCCTATCAAACATTAATATATCTATGCATGCAAGAAAGAGCTTCTCATGGGGTAAATCTATTCCTGAGGATATATTCCTGCATTATGTGCTTCCAGTGAGGGTTAACAATGAAAATCTTGATTCATTCAGGATAAAGTATTATGACGANNGAAAAAGTCACTTATCAGCCTTCCGATTCAAGAACATCAGCGCCCATGAGCACAATCCTGTCGGCAAGGGGAAGATGTGGCGAGGAATCGACGTTTACTGTTTCAGCCTTGCGCACCGCCGGTATCCCGGCAAGGCAGGTATATACTCCGCGCTGGGCTCATTGTGATGATAACCATGCATGGGTTGAGTTCTGGAACAACGGCAAATGGTCATACATGGGAGCTTGCGAACCTGAACCGCTTGCCGACCTTGGATGGTTCACAGAACCTGCAAAAAGAGCTATGTTGGTAAATACAAAATCATTTGGAGCATCAGGTGGCAACGAGAATGTTATTAATAAGCTTGACAAATATTCCATCGTAAACAATCTCTCAAAGTACGCAATGACAAAAAGGATTTATGTAAAGGTCATAGGTCCTCATGGAGCACCGCTTATAGATGCAACCGTTGAATACCAGCTTTATAATTATGCTGAGTTCTATCCCATAGCATCAGTGTCCACAGATGCTAATGGGATCAGCAGCCTTGAAACCGGATTTGGAGATCTCCTGATCTGGGCAAGGAAGGATGATGAATTCGATTGGAGAAAGATTTCAGTCGGAGAAACGGATACTCTCACTCTTAATCCCGGCAGAAATATTCCGACCGGAATTAAATTTGATTTTGATCTTTCAACCCCTGTTAAAAGATTGCCAGGTCTGGGGATTCCTGCTGAACTTTCTGAAGAAAACAACCGACGGCTGAATGAAGAGAACTCTCTCAGAAAGAACTATACTGATTCCTGGCCGGGTCATGATACTGTTAAGGAATTTGCTGTTTCCCATGGACTTGATACAACCAGGTTCATTTCGCTGATTGCCAAAAGCATGGGCAACTATAAAAGTATTTTATCATTTATCGATGCAGTTCCTGACTCTCTCAGGAAAAAGGCAATTACTCTGCTTGAGGTGGTAGCAGAGAAAGATCTTCGCGACACAAAGAAAGTGATCCTGATGGATCACCTTA
>PMIG01000153.1:8313-18658 GCA_003157055.1 Bacteroidales bacterium
TTATCAGAGATTTTCTTGACCGGAAAATAAGAATTGACAATGATCTGAATTATGCGAAAACCCCGATAACTCCAAAGGGAGTCATTGAACTTGGGATCTCCGATTCAAGATCGAGAGCAATATGCTTTGTCGCAATTGCCAGGTCATTGGGAATTCCATCACGCCTTGAGCCTGGCAGCAATATTCCTCAATTTTATTTAAGATCTGATTGGCATGATGTATATTTTGCAGGCCAGCCCAAAGCCTCAGACAAAAGAGGCTTCCTGAAACTTGCTTCTTCAGATAAAAATCCCGTTCCTGAGTATTATAAAAACTTTACGCTGGCACGATTCGAAAATGGGAGATACAACACTCTTGAATATGAAGAAAATAAAAGTATCAATGATTTTCAGGAACTGGGTTTGATCCCAGGGCATTATATGCTCGTTACTGGGAACCGGCTTGATGATAACAGAATATTAGCATCTCTTGAATTTTTTAATATCGTCGGGGGAGAGCATAAGAAAATTGATGTTAAAATCAGGCATGAAAACAAGCAGACTGAAATATTGGGTAAGGCAGAGCTCACAAGGATACTTATAGGTATTGATGATGAGGAGGATAAATATAAGAGTATGGCCGGAAGAGATGCAATAATTATGTGGCTTGAAACAGATAAGGAACCATCGAGGCATGTCCTTAATGATTTTATGCAAATGGACAGGGAGTTTGATGCATGGGGCGGCGCTTTTGTCTTTTTTACTGTAGGTGGCACTACAATTAGTCCAGAGGAGAGACAGAAACTCCCGTACAATTCACTTTTCAGCGATGACTCTGGCCTAAGCGTTTTACGTAATGATTTAATCTGTAAAGAAACGTCCGGGAATAATTTCCCGCTGCTGCTGCTGGTGAACAAGAACGGTGAAATAATTTTCAAATCAGAAGGATACAGAATCGGAACAGCTGAACAGATACTTCAGGCAGCGAACTCTGTCAAATAGCATAAATTCCTGACTTACAATCTGTAATTTGACGCCCAAAGCCAATTTATCAACACCTGTTGATATTTCTTATTGCTATAGCCCGCGCATCGCAATTATTTAGATTATCTTCGCAATGTATTGGTGTTGCATTGAAATAAAATCAATGTAATGAAAAGGGAATACGGTCAGAATCCGTAACAGTACCCGCTGCTGTGATGCCCGATCGTTCTAACGATGATGGTTTTATGATACCCTGCCACTCTTTGCTTATCGAAGGGGAAGGCTTCATAGAACCGGGACAAGTCAGAAGACCTGCCAGACAAATCTATATTCAAGGCTTTCGGGAAGAAAGGCTCCGGATCAATATGATTCCCTGTATAAATTCCTGATTGCTTTGATGAAGTAAAAGAAGTTGTTTGTCATTCATTAAAGACTTGTTTATGAAGATTTCGGGAATTAAATTGAATTACAAGGTTCTATTATTCTTTTTGTTAGTTTCTGTTTCTTCCTTTGGGCAGGTGCAATCAGGTGTAGACACAATCAGAATTAAAGATATTATTATCAGCAAAAGCAAATCATTTCCCTCTCATCCAGGTTTTAAAAAAATTAGTGTAGATTCCACACTTCTAAGCAATTATACGCTTTTACCTATTACTGAAACTCTTGATAACAACTCCCAGTTGTTCTTCAAGAGCTATGGAGCAGGAGCAATGGCAAGCACTTCATTCAGGGGAGCAGGAGCGGCACGGACTCAGTTAGCCTGGAATGGCATTAATCTCAATGACCCTATGCTGGGACAAACGGATTTTTCATTATTCCCCTCAGGTATGGCCGATGGCATACAGGTAAGCTATGGGGCCGCTTCCATGGAAACGGGATTTGGAGGAATAGGGGGACTAATTAATCTGGAGAGTAAGCCGATATGGTCAAAACAAACCAGAGCAGATATAAAGACCGGAGTCGGAAGCTTTGACACCTGGTCGGGGATGGCTAAAGTTCAAACAGGGACTGATTGTTTTCAGTCGGTTACAAAAGCTTATTTTATGTCGTCAGAGAATAATTTTCCCTTTCTCAATACCAATGCTATTCCTGAACCGGAAATGCAGAAAAGAAAAAATGGCAGCGGTTCTCAAAAAGGATTCATGCAGGAGTTCTATTATAAAAAGGCTGATATTATTACATCGGCCAGAGTTTGGTATCAGTCAGCCTCCAGACACCTTCCCGGTTCAACTCTTTATGAAGTACCTGATTCAGGAGAATACCAGTTTGATGAGTCATTGAGAACCCAGGTAAGCTCAGAATTGAAAAGCGGAGATAATGAATTCTTTATAAACAGTGCCTGGTTGTACTCAAGACTCAATTATTATTTTCCAAAATATTTCTTCGACTCACGAAACAGCTCAAATTCATTCGTCCTTAAAACCGGGATGACAAAACATTTCAGCGATTTTTCAAGTTTAAAACTGGTTATTGATGATGAGATGAGTTCAATTATTACAGTGAATTATCCGGAAAAGGCATCAAGAAATACGGCCTCCCTTACATTGTCAGCAGAACATAAATCGAATAACAGGTTCGGAACTTTGCTTCTCTTGAGAGAGATACTGAATGGTAACCAGTTACTGATGCCGGACTTCGCGGCTGGCTTCGAGTATCGTGTTATATCCGGCGCTGATCATTTTCTGAAGCTTAATGTTTCGAGGAATTCTTCCATCCCGACAATGAATGACCTTCACTGGTCACCCGGAGGAAATCTGAACCTCAGAAATGAATATTCATATTCCTGGGAACTTGGCTACTGCATGGACCAGAGAATCTCTCCAGTTATAACAATTAATTCAGAGTTTACTTACTTCAATAATTATATCCGGGATATGATTCAATGGCATCCGGGTGATAGTTATTACTGGATTGCCGACAATATAGGCAGTGTGAATACTTCAGGATTCGAATCATCACTTTCATTAAAGTATGACATTGATAATTTTCATCTCATTATGAATTCAGGCTATTCTTTCACCAAAGCATCAGAAATTAATTCAGAAACTGCAGTCAACAATGGCAAGCAACTGATTTATGTTCCGAAAAACAGGGCAAGCTGGACTATTCAGATGGTTTACAGGAACCTGTATCTTTCCTGGGTAGCGAATTTTACCAGCCGCACATGGACAACTGCAGATAACACTTCTTTCCTTAAGGGTTATACGCTTAATGGGCTTATTTTCGGATATAATATTAAGCCGGGGAAGAATTTGATTGACCTTAATTTCAGGATCGATAATATTTTTGATATTAGTCATCAGGCAATTGCTGATTATCCTCTTGCCGGAAGATCATATGATCTGACAATTTTATTCAGGTTTAATAATAATGACATTGAGAAATGATCGGGTAATATTTCCAGGGCAAGCTATCGCTGGTGTGTCAATGTTAATTCTTTTAGCTTTCATTTCCTTTTCATGTTTCCGGAAGGAAAATAAACATAAAAAGCCAGATACAGCTATGACAGGCCGAATGATTACAAAAGCAGAAAGATTTAGACTCGAAAAGACTGACAGTTGCACAATTCTTACAATAAAAAACCCATGGCAGGGCGCCAGGGATGTTGAGCTGGTTTATTACCTGGTCAACCGTACATCACAATCTTTCCATTATGACGATACTTCAAGGATAATTCGCGTTCCTATTAAGAGAATTATCTGCACATCGACCACTCACATAGCTATGATCTCCGCACTTGGTGAAGAAGCTTCAATAGCTGGAGTCTCAGGAACAAAGTATATATATAATGAGTCAGTTGCCAAAAGAATAAGAATTGGACTAATCCCTGAAATAGGTTATGATGCCGGAATTGACAATGAACTTATTTTAAAAATAGCCCCAGATCTGTTAATTATGTATGGGATAGGCGGCGAAGGGGAAGGTTATACCGCGAAGCTCAGGGAGATGGGCATTAAGGTGATGTTTGATGCTGATTATCTTGAAAATGATCCCCTGGGAAAAGCCGAATGGATTAAACTATTCGGAGCTCTTTATTGCAAGGAAAATATTTCAGATAGCATATTTACATCCATTTCAGTCTCATATGAACAGTTGAAGGAACAGATTGCAGGTAAAATAAAAAACAGACCCTCCGTGCTTCTTGGCCTTCCATTTAAAGATACATGGTACATATCACCTGGCAATTCATATATCAGCAGGCTTATAGATGATGCAGGCGGCCGCTATCTCTGGAATGATATAAAGTCCTCAGTGTCGATGCCTTACAGTCTTGAAAATGTATACCTTCAGTCGGCTAAAGCAGAGTTCTGGCTAAATACAGGAAGTGTAAATTCAAAATCCGAGATTGCAGCATTTGATCCAAGGCTTAAAGCCATCGAATCTTTCAAAAACGGAAACCTCTATAATAATAATAAAAGAATGTCACCAGGGGGAGGCAACGATTACTGGGAAAGCGGGACAATAAACCCACATGTTATCCTGAAGGATATAGCCTGCATACTTCACCCTGAGCTTTTTGAAAACTATGATCTGGTTTATTACAAAAAAATTGAATAATTGAGATATATCAGGACGGGAAATGAATAATATAGGGATTCAATATAAGAACAAAAGAATAGCCTTGATTTTCAGTATATTGATCATTTTGCTTATAGTGTTCTTTATTCTTGATGTGTTTCTTGGATCAGTAAATCTTAAAATCTCTGAAGTTTTTCAGGCTCTGACAAATCATTCGGGTTCAGATGTTGAGACTATTGTAATGAAATTCAGGCTGCCGAAGGCACTTACTGCCATGTTCGTCGGCATCGCATTGTCGCTTAGTGGTTTACAGATGCAGACTCTCTTCCGTAACCCTATGGCAGGTCCTTATGTTCTTGGAGTGAGCTCCGGCGCAAGTCTTGGCGTTGCTATAGTCATCCTTGGATTCTCTGCCGGTATAACAACAGGAAACCTTCACGGTTTTGGAAACTGGGCTCTAGTTTTCTCAGCATGGATAGGTGCTGGTGCTGTCATGGTTCTGATCATGCTGATTTCCTCACGTATACGGGATATTTTTGTCATTCTTGTTATAGGATTAATGTTGTCGGGGGGTATATCGGCCGTGGTAAGCATTATGCAGTATTTCAGCAATGAGACCATGCTGAAGTCTTATGTAATATGGACTATGGGAAGCCTTGGCAATTTGACCGGTTCCCAGCTGAATGTTTTAATGATTTCTGTCACTGCAGGCATTATACTTAGCCTTGCTTCTGTCAAGATGCTTAATGCGCTGCTTCTCGGAGAAAACTATGCGATGAGCATAGGTCTTAATATAAGGTTTTCAAGGAGCCTCATATTTGCATGCACATGTATTCTCGCCGGCAGTGTAACTGCTTTCTGCGGACCAATCGGTTTTATTGGAATTGCGGTTCCCCACATTGCCAGAAATATATTCAGGACATCAGATCATTTTATACTTGTCCCCGGGTCAATGCTCTGCGGAGGTATTATCATGATGGCAAGTGATCTTATATCGCAGATGCCTGGTACAGGTGCCATGCTTCCTGTAAATTCAATTACATCGCTAATCGGCATACCAGTTGTAATCTGGGTTATTCTGAGGTCAGGTAAAAAATCCGGTTTTGCATGATGAAAATCAATAACAACGAAATACTATCACTTCAGGCCCTCAGTATCGGCTTCATTTCCGGCAAGCGTAAACGCGAGCTTCTGCCTCCTGTTTCTGCTACTGCTAGGAAAGGAGAACTGGTTGCAGTTCTAGGCCGGAACGGAATAGGAAAAAGTACCCTTCTGAGGACAATTATGGGACTTCAACCGTTGCTGGGAGGAAGGATTTTTATTGATGGCAGGGAAAATTCAGAATATTCACGACTTGAGCTAGCCAGAAAGGCAGGGTATATCTCGACAGAGATCGTCCGAGCAAGCAATATGAAAGTCTGTGATCTTGTTGCAATTGGAAGATTCCCTCATACTGGATGGACCGGGAGCATTGATTCCGAAGGCGAGGCGGCCATTGAATCTGCAATGGACAAAACCGGAATGACCAGCTTCAGGAACCGTTACATTTCAGAACTTTCCGACGGTGAACGCCAGAGAGCGATGATAGCGCGGGTTCTTGCCCAGGAAACGGATATTCTGATTATGGATGAGCCAACAGCCTTTCTTGACGTGTCGGGAAGATATGAAATGATTCATCTCATGTCGGGCCTTGCCCGCGGGGGACGAACAATAATTTTTTCGACACATGATTTTAATATAGCCCTTAATCAGGCAGACAAAATATGGCTGGTACTTGATAATGTTCTTATTGAAGGTTCTCCTGAAGATCTCGTGCTGAGCGGTGCTTTTAACAGCCTGTTTGACCCTGGTATTGTAAGTTTTAACTATTCAGACGGTACTTTCTCATTACTTACGAAAAAAAGGGGAAAGCTTTTTGTGAGGGGCGAAGGTCTGATCAGGGATTGGACAATAAAAGCTCTTGTCCGCTCAGGGTATACGGTTTCGGATAATTATTCCGTTCCATATTTAATAACACCGGGGGAAGAAAATGGTAAATGGTTGATTGTTCTTACTGATAATTCTGTCGAATTCGAATCAATTTATAGCCTTGCAGAATGGCTGGTGAAAAACAGTAACCTTATTTCCTGAAGTATTTCCTGTAATTATCTATAAATGAAGGGATATCCTCAACCGAAAGTCTTTTTGCAATGATTTTTTTATTTCTGTCCAATATATAAATTGTAGGAGTAGACTGGACGTCATAAAAATAATCAAAATGAGTAAGCCTCTCAGGGTCCCATCCATTAATCCAGTTCAGTTCATGTTCCTCAATATATTTTGACCAGGCATTTTTATCTGTTGTTGTACAGACAGTAAAAACCTCTATTCCTTCATCTTTTGCTTTGTCATAATAATTTTTAAGTTTTGGTGTAGCCTCCTTGCAATGTCCGCAATTTGGTTCCCAGAAATATAATATAGTGAAT
The DNA here is from genome assembly GCA_003157055.1 of Bacteroidales bacterium. Classification (GTDB taxonomy): domain Bacteria; phylum Bacteroidota; class Bacteroidia; order Bacteroidales; family VadinHA17; genus LD21. The sequence goes on from PMIG01000153.1 coordinate 15,260, forward strand.
TCCTTTTCAATATCATAAAGAGCTACATAAGTGCCTTTATAGGAATCCATTACAAGGTTTTCGGCTTTCATCCCGATAAGGTTATGCCTGAGAAGCTCGACCTGCTTTCGAAGGTCATCAACAAACTGTTTTGAAACCCAGTCGGCCTTTCCAGACAAATATATCTCATCGGCGATCTTTACCATCACCGCATCATGGCCCATGATCTCACTTTCCCGGAAATGATTGAAAAGATAAACGGCTACAAACTGGTACATTTTATAATCGTTCTGGCACTTTTGAAGAAGCTTGTCAACCTGCCGGTTTATTGAGTCAGCAGACTGGATAAGAACGTTTGTGAAAAATTCATCAAGCCTGGCCTGTAGAATCGGAGTTCTCAGCAGCCTCTCATCACCAAAATCGATATTGTCAAAAAAATGGTCTTTATTATAGTTGTAGTTCATTACCCATTTTACTGAATCTGAATTGCCTGATCCTTCAGGTACCGTGAACGCTGGTACATCAATGGGAATTATTGATTTTACCAGTACTGATAGGAGATTATTACCGTTATCGGCGACAACACTTTTAAGATATGATTTCATTTCCCTGCTTTGAATATCCTGATCTTCCTTTAGTATTCTGAGAGAATCACTGTTCCCCCTGTTGTCCTTTATTCTCTTGCCCAGAGATGCCGCCTTCTCCTGCATCAGGCTCCATTTCTTCTCATAATCGACGAATCTCGTGTTCTCTGGTGAGTTTGAAAATTTTAATGAGTTGAAGTAATCCTTATAGATGCATGATACTGAAAACATTTGATTCTCAGAGATAAGAACCTCAAAGTATTTTTTTCCGGGAAGCACTATCAGGTAAATTCCCTGAGGAAGCGATTCCTTTCCAGAGAATACCCCAGATCCTTTATTGTCAAGTGTAATAGTATCCCTTATATATTGCTTATTTCCAAAGTGATATGCAAGATACACCGAGGAATCCCTGATATCGGGGATTGAAACGCCAATATTATAGCCAGTTTTAACCTGTCCAATCGATGTGATTGTAATCAGTGTAAAAGCAATTACAAGAATACCTCTTCTCATAAGGTGATGGGATTATTAAAATCGTTAACAAAAATAGTCATTGCAATTTCTTTGCCAAATTGCCTTAAAGAGAAAATATAATAAATATTAGTTACTTTTGAATTCTAAATCCGATTAATTCAAGATGACTATATCATTGCTCATCCCGGTGTGCGATTATGATATTGTGGCTATTGTCCATAGTATGAAGAGTTGCATAGGGAAAGTTCCGGAATTTATAGAAATTCTGATAGGAGATGATGGNNCTTGCCCTTGAGGCAAAAGGAGATTACCTTCTGTTCATTGATGCTGATACCATGATACCGGGGACTGCAGAAGCTTATATTATGAAATGGGTGGAAGCAATGCCGACAGCAAGAGTAATCTCTGGCGGAGTACTATATCACGAGTCACCTCCGGGTGATCCTGATAAGATTCTAAGATGGAAATATGGCAGAAAAAGGGAACAGCGAAAAGCATCGGAAAGGAATAAAATGCCTTATGCCGCATTCACTACTTTTAATGTTCTGATCGATAAAAGCATCTTCTCGAAGTTGAGGTTTAATGAAGAACTTAAACAGTATGGCCATGAAGATACACTCTTCAGTTACCAGCTTGAAAAGGCCGGAATTAAAATCCTGCATATCGACAACGGATTAATTCATGAAGGTCTTGAGTCGAACAGGGAATACCTCAATAAAACAAAACTAGGAATTGAAAACCTGAGCATGCTGTATGACAGCGTTACTGATAAAAGAGCTTTCTCCTCATCAGTTACTATGCTGCGCATTTATAATATAATCAGGGTTTTCAGGCTCAATCTTATCCTCGCGGGCATCTTTGTACGCTTCAGAGAAAGAATGGAAATTAAAATTGACTCCTCTGATCCGTCATTGCTTCTCTTTGCTATTTATAAGGTAAGTATGTTCTGTACATACCGTGAGATACATGGCAGAAGGAAGATCCTTCCGATATTATAGTTAAGCAATGGTAAATAAGGTATCCGAATTCTGCGAATACCTAATTGAGATCCACTTCTGATATCCGTTCGCATTGCATTTCTGCTTGAATCATGGGGTGATTGGCAGGTTAATAGCCAATTTTCATCAGGTCAATATTCCCGTCATATCGTATTTCTCCCCTGAGAATAAAATCGAACCTGTTAAGCATACAGCAGAGGAAAAAATCTGTGGGGGGGGAGAAGTTGATATTAGCCGGATCAAAAAACCTCTTTCCTGAGCTTTCCCTTAGCATTCTGATTCGATCTTCATAGTCATGGGCAGTATCTTCTAAACCCGATTTGATAATTTCAGCACATAAAAGATCTTCATCAGCTGATTGTGTTGCCCTGTAGCCCATTGCTACAAGAGATACATGCGATGGTTTTAGAAATCTTAAATATCTGGAAACTGCTCCTGCATTGACAAAGCTTCCGGTAATGATCATATCAGCATTTATTGCATTCAGAAGGCCGGTTGTGCCTGCAGTGGTTGTCAATATTAATGTTTTTCCGGTTAAATCACTTTTTAAAATCTCAGTAGGGCTGTTACCAAAGTCAAATCCTTCTATTTTCCTCTCATCTCTTTCTCCTGCAAGTACCACGGAATGGTATTGTTTTTGAAGGAGAAAAGCACTGTTTGCAGTACCTGTTGCTATTACTCTAGAGGCACCTGAATCAAATGCATAACAAGCTGTCGAGAATGCTCTGAAAACATCAATAATGACTGCAATTCCCCTGGCTTCTTTTGCCCCTTCAACAAATTCAAGAATATCTATTTTCATCTAATACTTATTCAGAGGTGAAATTAGTAATTATTTTTCATGAAGGTTTTTGTATATTTGAACCAGCCTGTTATCTACAGGCACAATTTGCTAGGTAATAAAGAAAACATGCATCATGAAAAATCCGGTATCATGGGCGCTGGACCAGATTAAAAGACTGAATGATGCCATCTGGCATACACCGCTTTCTGAATTATCAAAAAAGAAATCGTACCTGATAAGGCAAATGCGGATCATGGTACTGGCGGGCAGGGGTTTCTTCAACCATAATGTTCAGCTGCGCGCGGCATCTCTTACCTTATATACGTTACTTTCAATAATACCTGTTGCTGCTATCGCATTTGCTCTTGCGAAAGGATTTGGTCTTGATCAGAATCTTGAGTCAATAGTACTCAATAAATTCTCCAATTATCAGGAATTACTTAAGCCACTTATGGAAAGGGCCAGAAGCGCCATACAAGCGACAAGCGGTGGATATCTGGCGGGTGTCGGTGTAATTATTCTCTTCTGGTCAGTGATGTCGCTGCTCGATCACATTGAAAGCTCATTCAATCATATATGG
>PMIG01000290.1 GCA_003157055.1 Bacteroidales bacterium
TTAATTGTCAAAGGATTAATTCCTTTATGTTTTTAAACTGTTCTTACGAGTTAAGTAATATCCAGAATATTTCGGATTGAGAGTTGAAAATGCCGGAAAATCTTTTAAGATCAGATTAACAGGTTATAAAGATTTTCCATATTATGTACTTTCTGAAGGTAGCTAATTACGTTCATGCTTTTTACCCCGTTTGTGCAATAAAATATAATTTTACTTTTGGTAAGCAAAAAATCAATGTTCCGGTGAATTTCATAATAGGGTATTGAAATGTAGTCAAATCCAATATCTTTCTTTTCTGAGTCCTCCTGCAGGTTAATAATAATAAAATCATCTCCCTTCTTTTGCATTTTTCTGATGTCGCTGCACGAAAGTTCCCTGATTGACTTAAAATCCGATAAACAATCATCATCATAATCTCCCAATTCTAAAATATCTGAAGATGCCGGATTCCTTTCAAATGAAACAATCTGAGTTCTAAAATTCAAAGAATCAATGATAAGTAGTTTTCCCGAAAGCACATCTCCTTTTTCAAGTATTATCTTTATGACTTCGCTGGCCTGAAAAGAACCAATTATTCCGGCAATCGGACCAATAACACCAGCCTCATCACAGGAAGGCACTTCAAGTGAATGAGGAGGTTCAGGATAAATACATCTAAGAGTAGGTCCGTTTTGATAATTAAGCGCCATTATTTGACCGGAAAATTTATGTATTGCCCCATAGACGACCGGTTTTTTAAGTATAACGGAAGCATCATTTATCAGATAGCGTGAAGAAAAATTGTCGGTGCAATCAACAATTATATCATACTGGGAAATAACTTTCAATGCAGAGACTTTATCCAGCCTGATAAAATGCACTTTAAATGAAACTTCGGGATTAAGAAGTTTTAGTTTTTCTTTGGCTGCAAGCGGCTTAGGTTTACCAATATCATTAACTGAATATAATACCTGGCGGTTTAAATTGGTTTCATCAATCCAGTCATTATCCACGATTCCCAGGGTACCTACTCCTGCCGCTGTTAGATATTGGAGTACCGGGCAACCTAAAGCGCCTGCACCAACCACCAGTACCGATGCTCCTTTTATTTTCATCTGGCCTTCCTTACCTATTTCAGGCATGCGGATCTGTCGGCTATACCTGTCAATCTCATCTTTGGACAAGGTAGTATTAGAGGGCATTATGATATTTGTTTTATTTCGTTATTTTATATCTGATTTCAGGTAAATGAGCTTATCCGTTTCATTTAAAACTTCATTCATAGAGCCGGTTCTGTACCCGGTTAAATCAAGCGTGATGTAGCTGAACCCGGATTTTTTAATTATTTCAGTAAGTTGACTTTTTATACTCCAGGCCTTATCCATTTCTGAAGGAATAAATTCAAGACGAGCAAGGTTATCATGGCTTCTTATCCTGAACTGAGAGAATCCCAGTTTTCTGATTTCAAATTCTGCATTTCCAACCCTCTCAAGTTTCTCTTTTGTTATCTTTTCACCATACGGGAATCTTGATGCAAGACATGCATAAGACTGCTTGCTGGCAGTTGGGAGATTCAGTATTCCTGAGAAATGACGGATATCGCTTTTGGTAAAACCTGAATCTGCCAGCGGAGACTTAACCCCCTTTTCGTGTTTTGCTTTCATGCCTGGTCTGAAGTCACTCAGATCATCGGTATTGCTTCCGTCAAAGACAACCTCATATCCTTCCTGTGAAGCAATGAAATTGATTTTATCAAAAAGTTCGCTTTTGCAGTAATAACATCTGTCAGGGGGATTATCGGAATATCCCGGTATATCTAATTCCTCAGAATTGATTATTTTATGTTTAATCCCTAATAATCCAGCAAGCGATTTTGCTTCTTCAAGCTCATAAAAAGGATAAGTACTTGATGTAGCTGTAATCAATAACAGGTTATCGCCGTAGACATCTTTTGCGATTCTTGCAAGAAATGTACTATCCACACCACCTGAGAAAGCGATAACAGCGCTTTTAAATTCTATTAATCTATTCTTTAGTCTGTCTACTTTATCTTCCATCAGCATATATAAAACTTTTTAGCCAATTAATGGATCTGATTTCTGTCAGGTATGAAGTTGCAATTCCTCAAATTGAAAGCTATTCTCCAGGTATGTTATTGTTCGGGATTATATAAAAGTGTAGATAAGTATCGTTCCCCTGAATCAGGGAGGATTACTACAATGTTTTTCCCTTTGTTTTCAGGGCGTTTTGCAACCTGTAATGCTGCCCATGTGGCAGCACCTGATGAGATCCCGGCTAACAGACCTTCGTGTCGCGCCAGTTGCCTGCCTGTTTCAAATGCATCTTCATTCTTAACCTGAATTATTTCATCAATCACCGACCTGTTCAGGACATCAGGAACAAATCCCGGACCAATTCCCTGAATTTTATGAGGCCCCGGTTTACCTCCAGAAAGGACAGGAGAATCAGCCGGCTCGACCGCAATAATCTGAACATCGGGGTTACGTTTCTTTAACACTTCGCCAACTCCGGTAATAGTTCCCCCGGTTCCAATGCCACTGATAAAAATATCAACCTTCCCATCTGTATCGTTCCATATCTCTTCCGCCGTTGTTCTCCGGTGTATTTCAGGATTGGCAGGATTTTTAAATTGCTGGGGAATGATACTGTTTTAATAACTTACTGCCAGTTCCTCCGCCTT
>PMIG01000270.1 GCA_003157055.1 Bacteroidales bacterium
TTGCGGAAATCGGCAAGCGCCTCATCGTAGTTATTCAGGCTGTAATTTGCCTTGGCCCTCATATAGATAGCTTCCCTTAAAAATTCATCAGGAATGCCGGCACCACCAATCACTTTTTCAGCAGCATCTATTGTTTTCTTTGCATCGCCAAGTTGGTATGCCGATCTTAGCTGGCCCTTAAGCGCAATTATCTTGTTTTCGTTATTGACAGCAGCCTTCTCAAGCTTGCTGTAATAATCAAGTGAACCGTTATAATCCTCCTTATTATAGCAGATTGTTGCTGCAGCTATGAGCGACTGCTCCGTAAACTGGTTATTGGGTGCTCCTGCAACTGACGCGTACATTTTAATCGCCTCATCATTGTTTCCTGCTTTCGCCAGGCATTCAGCAAGATAGAACTGAGCATTCTGCAGGAAGCTGCCGTTTGGGAATTGACTGATATAATTTCTGAAGACCTCAGTAGCCTTGTCATATTTACCTGATATAAATAGATTCTCTCCCGAATTGTACAGTAAAGAGTCTTTCTCCGCCATATTTATATCACCATATCCCTGAAGGGATTTCACATAAGCAAAATAGGATTCAATATCATTCAGGTCAGTATATGCATTCTTCAGTCCTGTAAGAGCATACCTTGCTTCTGGTGTCGATTTGTAGTTCTCAATCACGTTCTTATACTGGGTGACAGCTTTATCATTCTCACCGAGGTTATTATAGAGTAATCCCAGCTGCACCATTGCTCGCGGGACAAACGGGCTTGCGGGGTATGAAGAAATGACGGTGTTGAAATCAGCTTCACCCTTATCGTGATCTTCCAGGACAAGGAATGCCCTTCCCCTTTCGAAATAAGCATCAGGCAGATAAGATGACGAAGGATATTTCTGCATAAGTGATGAAAGGATATCAGTTTTTCCCTTCTGATCGTTCATCAGACCGAGAGAGAATCCTTTCTGATACATTGCATAGTCTGCATCCAGCTTCCCGTAATCAATGACCTTGTCATAATAAGTTATTGCTTCCTGGTAATTGGTAGTAATATAATAGCAGTCAGCGATCCTGTTTCTTGCATCAGCCATCACATCGGACTTGATGTTTGCCACATCACCTTCAAATGTTTTAAGGTGCATAAGGGCATTACTGTAATCCTTCAAATTGAAGAGAGTGTAGCCGAGATTGTATCTTACAAGCAAATACTCACTCAGTTTTGATGAGCCGGGAATCGCCATGAATTCAGTATAACCGGCTTTTGCATTTTCATATTGGCCCAGCCTGTAGAGAGCCTCGCTTTTCCAGTATACAGCTCTTGCCTGAAGCCCTGTATTATAGCTTCTGTATTTAAGGGATTTGTCAAACATATCGGCGGCTGCTTCAAACTCCAGGTTCTTGAAAAGCTCCAGTCCCCTGAAAAAAGCAACTTTCTGATAAGCCTCCTCAAGCTTGCTGTCCTTATTTCTTATCTTATCAAGTGAAGCCAGGGCAGACTTATAGTTTTTATCCTGCAGGAAAGTTGAAACCAGGTAGTTGTAAGCCTCGCTTATCCTTTCGGAACCCGGATATTGATCGATATAATTCTGGAAGGCTGCAATTACCTCTCCGAAAGGTGAATAGGAGGTTTCATAAGTAAGCATTGCATAGTTAAAAAGTGCATCTTCCTTTATTTTTTTATCAAAGTTTAGCTTTGATGCTTCCGAGAATCCCAGCTGTGCACGCTTCTTGTCACCTTTCTGAAGATAGCTGGACCCGAGAAGGTACCATATATTCTGGCTCAGAAGATCCTCCCCTGACCCTATATCACGAAACAGGGATATTGCCTTATCAATATCACCTGTTTTATAATAGCTGTAACCAAGCTGGTATTTATCTTCCCTGCCACTGATCTTTGTCCCCGCTGCAAATTTTTCGAGGTAAGGAAGAGCCTCGGTATAATTCCCCTTGTTATAATAAGCGTCACCTATAAAACGGTAAAGCTCAATAGTCCTATCCTTAGGGGCCGATTTCAGAAGATCGGGAGCTATCTGCAGTATCTGGTCATAATCCTTCTGAAGGTAAAGTATCTGGACAATATAGAAAGGAACGATGCTTCCAAAAGTCTCATCATTTCTCAGTCTGGTAAAGCCCTCAACTGCAGTCTGGTACATCTGCTGTTCGTAAGCTATTTGGGAGAAATAATATATAGCCGGCGGTGTATACTCAGTATCAATATCCTTTATCTCCGAAAACATTAAAAGCGCTCTCGGCTTATCTCCACGGATATAAAGCGAGTATCCAAACCTGAAAAAGTACTCCGGCAGCTTTGCGGATGTGAGCTGTTGCCGGTTGACCAGATCATAATATGTAACTGCTTTCCTGTAATTCTTATTCTGATAAAAATAATCGCCAAGTGCAAGGTTTGCATCGTTTATCCGGGGGCTCTCAGGATGTGTCCTGATAAATGTGACCATCCTGTATTCAGCATCAGGGTTGAAGAGGTTCAGAGCTGAAAGTGATCTGTAATATTCCGCATCAGCAACTGTCAGAATGTCTGAACCATCATTATTTCTGATGTAAGAATCAAAAAGCCTGATGGCAGCAGAATACTTTTCCTTGCTGAAGAGCTCCATAGCCCGTGTAAAATCAGAGCTTTTTGTGAATGGTACCTGTGAACCGGCCCGGGCAATAAAAACAAACAGTAAAGCTGCAATCAAAATGAATCTTTTTCTGTTCATAACTTATTTGTTTTGGCTTTGCTCAGATTAAACAATTATTTTGCCGGAGACTTATGCGGGCTCATAACAGTTTAACTGTAAGCCATATATATTATATATCATTGTTTAAAACCAACAGCAAAAATACAATTATTAAACGCCTGCTGCCGGCCTTTATTACTGATTTTATCAACATCGGCGGGTTAATTATCAATTCTTTCCTTATTTTGCATACTAAACATAACAGAAATGTCTGAAACACTTCCCCTTGACGTGATTATAGAGCTGAAGGATTGCCATATCTGGCAGCAGGAGAATCTTGTTCTTTCCAACATCAATTTCAGCGTTGGAAAGGGCGAATTCCTTTATCTTGTCGGAAAAGTCGGAAGCGGAAAAACAAGTGTAATAAAGACACTTAATGCCCAGATACCACTGAAAAACGGTACAGGAATAGTTGCCGGTTTCAACCTTTCAAAGCTTAAAAAGAAAGATATACCGTTGCTCCGCAGAAAGCTAGGAATTGTATTCCAGGATTTTCAGCTTCTGACCGACAGATCAGTGCATGCTAATCTGGAATTTGTACTGAAGGCAACCGGTTGGAAAAACAAGGCTGATATCGATTCCCGGATAGCTGAAGTTCTGGAGAAAGTAGGCCTTGACACAAAGGGATACAAGATGCCTCATCAATTGTCGGGAGGCGAACAGCAGCGTGTTGTAATAGGAAGAGCACTTCTTAATGATCCTGAAATAATTCTGGCCGATGAGCCTACCGGGAATCTCGATCCGGAGACCTCGGAAGGGATAATTAAACTGCTTAAGGATATAAGTTCGACCGGAAGAGCAGTAATTATTGCTACTCATAATTATACAATCCTTAAAAAATTCCCTGCCCGTACAGTCAGGTGCGATGAAAACAAGCTCATCGAAGTTAAGAATGACGAGGAAATCGAATTAGAAAGGCTATAAAAGCTATAAAGGCTATAGCCTTACTTGAGCATCCTTACAGGCCAGGGTAATCGGTTCCTATAGACTCTGTAAAATGGCACATTCGTGCTTCCGAATGATTCCATAAAGGAGGCTATTGATGGAATTGACGAGCCGGCAAAATCAAGAATCGTTTTTGTACCTGCCGATTCCCTGATTATTTCATTGACTACATAATATCCGGTACTTTTCTCACGGCTGGCAGGAGTGTTAACCACAAAAAGCATAGTCATGGTTCCCTTTATCTCGACAAGAAAAACTCCGTAAATAAGTTTCTTCTTAAGCGACCTTACTCCTAACATCCTTCCTTTCCTGTTCTTTATGCAGAAATTCATCAGGCTGTTCAGCCGCTGAAAATCACGGGCTTTTATCCCGCTGACTTCCAATCCTTTATTCGCGACAAACAGATCAATAAGCTCATCCGGTGTGATATCACTTACCAGATCAGGCTTTTTCCTCGATGCCTTTTCGATATTCCTCCTGCAGTGTTTTGAAAAGCCATTCCACAATTTTTCATATGGCTTCGACATATCAAGCTCATAGTTGGCTCTTAATGTCACCTTATAATGATCGTTGTCAATCCTTTGCCCTACGCACAGATCAATAAGTCTGTAGAAATCAGGCATATAATCGATGAACTCGTTCAATGCTGTCTGAAGCTTAGTATCAGGCGAAAATGCACCCAGCTGCTGCAGGAATACAGGTGTAGCTATATATTGTATTCCGTACTTTTTAAAACCCGGTATCGGGAATACGGCATCGTATTCATCATCGATAAGAGCTTCCCATTCAGGCGCCATAATGTCGAGATACCACGAAAAGCCATATGGCTTCACTCTTGGAGAATCCTTAATGCAATCGTCCCATTGCTGACGGTCTATTTCGTTATGCCTGAGATAATTAATCATGACTGCTGCAGCTGTAACATTGACTCAAAAAGTTCGCGCCACCCCTTCCATTCTGGTGTTTCGAGAAGGGATGTATTGTGCCATAAACTTACAAACTGCCCGCCAGCAATCCTAACCTGATCTATCAAACCTGCTATAACTTCCTTCGAAGCGGCGGGATCAAGGTTTTTATACTGGTGAAGTGTTGCATCCATAACCTGGAATGGCACGATCTTAAGGTCAGTCAGCCTGTCTTCAGCCAAATCATAAAAGAAAAATGGTCTTGCAATCCCGGCCCTGAAGCCCGGCTCCTCAGGAAATCCCATTGAAAAATCTTCACTGATCCCGGCTTTTATAAGGTCTCTGTAGGAATATGGAAATGCTAATCTGATGTAATGAAACCTGGATAAGCTGATTTCCTTCCCTGTGATGCTTTTAAGACGCTCAAGCTCCTGTTTAAGCAGGTAATATCTGCTGTGTGACTGGTATGATGGGTGCAATCCTGATTTGAATCTTCCTGAGATCCTTTTCACCAGCAACCTGTATTCTTCATTCTTCCATGAAGGGTTAATATCATATCTCGAATGATCTCCTGACGGGAAGAAAAAGATGGCCTCTGTTTTATTTTTTTCTATTAATCCGGTGATATAATCATAAACCTCAAAGGGATCTTTCTTCTCATGATTCACCACTTTATAACGTTCTCCGGCATTACCATCCCCGGTTGTCAGATCACGGATCAGTCCGCCGAAGCTCTTCAGAAAGTTCTTGCCAAGATAGGCAAAAGGCTGATCGGAGTCGATAGTAAGAATAGCACTGAATTCATTCCTCCTGAAAGCAATCGTTTGGTATCGCTTCAGCAAAGCTTTTGAAAACTCCCTGGCCCATAGATCCACAACAGGTATTGTCAGAAAATTATTTTTGAAGGCAAGTGAAGAAGATGCCTTAAACCTGCCATGCTCATCTGGCTGAAATTCAAGATATTCCTCGTATCGACTTAAAATATAAAATGAAGCTGCAAAAATATCGAATGGCAAATCTGCCGCTGGTTCCTGGAAAAATACCGGCAATCCTTTCCACTCTCCTAATGTTATCTCCTGGGGTCTGATCCCTGTTTCAAAAAGAAGTGTGGATGGTGAAATCTTGAAAGCTCCAGGAATAGCTTCATCTGAATAATTAATTACCGGATGCTTTCCGAGCTTCCGCCTGTCGGTCACTATTTCCCATGGGAGTCCGAGAATATCACCAAGGATGATTCCTGCAATGTAACGCAGGCGCGGAACATTACCCTGAGAATATATTTTTATGAGACGGAGGTCCATATCTACAAATTTAATAATTAATTGATTACCTTTGCGCCATTATTAAATAAGTGATTTCCAAGCAGCGTATCCCTGGCATTATGCCAACTCATATATTGAGCTCATTCAGCCGGAACAAATTATCATCGCTCCCGGAACCACACACTAAACTTTTATTATGAAGAATTTTGAAGAGATGGGATTTACTCCCGGTATCCTGAAAGCAATCAGTGCGCTTGGCTTTGAACAACCTATGCCAGTTCAGGAAAATGTAATCCCATTAATGCTTGGCGACGATTGTGATATTATTGCTCTGGCTCAGACCGGAACAGGCAAAACAGCCGCATTCGGGCTACCGCTTGTACAGACTACAGACACCGAAACAAATGAAACACAGGCTCTGATCCTATGCCCTACAAGGGAATTATGCATGCAGATTACCAGTGACCTGGCCGATTACTCAAGGTTTATGGGTAAGCTGAAGATCCTTGCAGTATATGGCGGTGCAAGCATAGAT
>PMIG01000336.1 GCA_003157055.1 Bacteroidales bacterium
AAGCTGGTTGTCCTACAATTGTAAGGATCAGAATAAGATCTATACTGAGGGAGACAATAGAAATTATCCTGGACCATAACGGACTCCATATTCCTGCAATCCAGGCAAGAAATGCTCCGGTCAATAGAATAACTATGAGATAAACCAGTATCATTTAAAGATCAGATAAGTCAAGATCAATACAATACCAATGGTAAACGACATTAAATACCATCTCAGCTTTCCGTTCTGAAGGAAGCTGAGCAATCCGTTGGTCAGAAGAACCAGCTTTGAGATACCAATATTCAACCAGTCAAAAATATCATCCTTATCAATATCGGAGAGCCAAACAACAGGTTTAACGAAAAGTATATCATATACCCTGTCAAAGCCCCAGCCTTTTTCAAAGAACTTATTAAGCTTGCTATGGTTGAACGATTCGGACAATGCCGGTCTTTTAAAGTAAATTAAATAAGAAGCAAAAATTCCAGTGAGTGCGATTATGGCTGAAAGTGACTGGAACAGGATTTCAGAATGGCCGCTTTCCCTCACAACAGTTGCAGGTAAAGTATTATCAACCAGATTCGAGAAAAGATGGATGTTGCCAAGCGATCGCGGCAGCTCGATAAAACCTCCGAAAACCGATAAAACGGCGAGGATTATTAAAGGTACTGTCATCATTTTACCTGGCAGGAAGGAAGGCTGAGTTTTGGCTTCTCCAAAAAATGTTATGAATATCATTCTGAAAGAATAAAGTGCCGTCAGAAAAGCGCCAATGATTCCTGCTATCCATAATATTGTACTCCCGGTCTCTGATGAAAGGGAATACCATAATATCTGGTCCTTGCTGTAAAATCCTGCAGTTNNCCCATTTTAAATATATCGTGTTCTTCATTCAGCACTAGTATTACCACTCCTGCTGCAAGGAAAAGGAGGGCTTTAAAGAATGCATGTATCATGAAATGAAATATAGCAGCCGACCATGCACCGACACCAAGGGCCAGGAACATATAGCCTATCTGGCTTATAGTAGAATAGGCAAGAATTCTTTTCAGGTCGTGTTGTGCCAATGCACTGAACCCGGCGATTAGCAAGGTCAGTGCTCCAATGATGGCTATTGCTGCCTGTACAACAGGAGCAAGGCTGAATAAAATATGGGTGCGGGCAATAAGATAGACTCCTGCTGTTACCATTGTTGCAGCGTGAATCAATGCACTGACGGGTGAAGGTCCAGCCATAGCATCAGGCAGCCATGTCTGCAAAGGCAACTGGGCTGACTTGCCCAATGCACCGCCGAGCAGTAATGCTGCAGTTAATATCGCTATTGGAGAACCTGCAACCCACTTTCCCGATGCCTGTTGCATAAGTTCGTTTATGTTGAAAGTACCGAAATTCAGGAATAGAATGAAGATGCCGATGATCATTGCCGTATCGCCAATGCGTGTGATAATGAAGGCTTTTCTGGCAGCATAGCCATTTGCAGGCTCCTTGTACCAGAATCCGATCAGAAGATAGCTGCACAGACCGACACCCTCCCAGCCAAGATACATAAGCAAAATATTATCAGCCAGCACAAGTATCAGCATTGATCCGACAAAGAGATTCATGTAAGCAAAGAATCTTGAGAATCCATCGTCCTTTGCCATGAACTCTATTGAGTAAACATGAATCAGAAAACCTACGAATGTAATGACGAAGCAGAAAACCAATGAAAGAGCATCAAGACTGAATGAAATATCTGCTTTCAGGTTCCCTGCATTTATCCATTCCCATAAAGTAACAGAATATGATCTTGCCTGGGGTAATGACTTAATAAATCCTATTCCGGCAATGATTGTGAGCAGGGCAACAATGCCGACCGAACCAGCCCCGATGTAACCGACAGCTTTCCTGGGCAACCTTGACCCGAAAAGAGCCAGAACCAGGAAGCCAAGTAGCGGTATAGCAGGTATGAGCGCTATATATGTCGTCATCAGTTATATATTAATTATAGTCCTTTAACTTATTAACTGCATCGGCGTCAAGGGTTTTATAATGATGATAAACCTGCAGTAAAAGTGCCAGGGCTATTGCAACTTCCACAGCTGTAACTGCCAGAATAAAAATAAACATAACCTGCCCGTCGGGCTGTTTCCAACGGTTGGCAGCAATGATAAAAACAAGCCCTGCACTGTTAAACATGATCTCAATCGACATGAGCATATAGATCATGTTCCTTCGTACAAGCAATCCTATCAGCCCGAGGAGAAAGAGTATCCCTGCAAATAATATCTGTATTTCAATAGGTACAGTCAGCATATCTTATTTTTTTTCCAGGAAACGATGAGTAACTTTTTTCTTCTGGCTTCCTAAATGATAGGCTCCGATCACCCCGGCCATTAAAAGAATTGCTGCAATTTCAACAGCTAGCAGATAAGTCGAAAATAAGGAAATACCTACCTGTTTGGGCAATACCACCTGACCAGCTGAAGTCGAAGCCGGCACATTTTTTAATGCAAGGATAAAATCCATGAATAGAATTGCGGATAATATTGACGGCACTATCCATTTACGCGGATTGGTCAGTTTGTTGACCTTACTACTTTCGGTTCCTACGTTTAGCATCATGGTGACGAAGATAAAAAGAACCATAATGGCACCGGCATAGATTATTACTTCCAGGGCCGCGATAAATGGAGCATCGAGCAAGTAAAAAATTACTGAAACAGCTAAAAGAGACAAAATGAGGTAAAGCAGCGAATGAATGGCGTTCTTTCCGGAAATGGCCATTATCGTTGAGATCAATGCAACCACAGCAGCTATATAGAAGAATATATTCATCTTTTATACTATAATTAAGGCATTAGTCCTTTCACATCTACGGGAATTTCTTCATCCTCTCCTGACCCTTTTCCTTTTACTCCCATATCGACTCCGGCGTTCTTATAAAAGTTATAGCCCGGATATTTCCCCTCACCGCTTATGAGCAAGTGCTTCTTCTCATAAACCATATTCTGTCTGTCATATTCTGCCAATTCATAATCAGGAATCAGCTGAATGGCATATGTAGGGCAGGCTTCCTCACAAAACCCGCAAAAGATGCATCTTGAAAAATTGATCCTGAAAAACTCAGGATATCTTCGGCCTGATTCATCCTCTGCAGCCTGAAGTGATATGCAATCTACAGGACAAACTGCAGCGCAGAGATAACAGGCTACGCACCTTTCGTTCTTGTCAGCATCCCTCGTCAGAACAATCCTTCCCCTGTAACGAGGTGCCAGGTACGGCTTTACTTCAGGGTATTCCACTGTTTCCGTCTTATGAAAGATGTGAAGGAAAGTCAACCATATGCTTCGAAGAATACTGAACATGCCAGCTAATATTTACTTTTTTTTAATTCATTTAAAGAATATAAGTACTGCTCCTGTAATAAGAAGGTTAAGTAATGCAACAGGCAATAATACTTTCCATCCGAGTTTCATTAACTGGTCATATCTGGGTCGGGGCAAGGAAGCCCTGAGAAGAATAAACAGACCAATGAAAAAGAATGTTTTTAATAAAAACCAGAAAACCGGGGGTAAAAATGAAGGTCCCAGCCATCCACCAAAAAACAGAGTCGCAATTATTGCAGATATCAGAGTAATCCCGAGATATTCTCCAACGAAAAACATACCGAATTTCATTCCGGAATATTCCGAATGATAGCCGGCTATAAGCTCGCCTTCAGCTTCAGGGATATCGAAAGGAAGCCTGTGGGTCTCTGCTATTCCTGCAATGAAGAAGACCAGGAAACCGAAGAACTGGGGTATTATGAACCAGCCGCCTTTCTGGGCTTCCACTATGGTACAAAAACTGAAACTGTCTGCCATCATCACGACTCCCATCAGAGAAAGCCCCATGAACACTTCATACGTGAGCATCTGGGCAGAAGCTCTCATGGCACCGATTAATGCATACTTGTTATTAGAAGCCCACCCTCCAAGAACAATGCTGTAGACACCCAGTGAAGAATTTCCAAGGAAGAATAATATTCCGATGTTTGAATCAAAAACATAGAAGTTGGGTCCAAAAGGCAGTACTGCAAAAGTCAGAAGTATCGTTATCATAAGTATGCCCGGAGCCATAATAAATACCGGCTTGTCTGAAAATGAAGGGACCCAGTCTTCTTTGAATAATAATTTTAATGTATCTGCAATTACCTGTGCAAGTCCAAACGGACCTACACGGTTTGGCCCGAGCCTGTCCTGCCATACTGNNCGACAAGGCATATCAATAAATTGCATACCGGGTAAATTAACTGAAAGTCCGGTTATTCCCTGTTTTAAATTGTTTTCAATTTTAGCTTTTATTTTTAAATTATGTCCCGGCATTTCGAGCAGGATCAGTTCTCCATCCTTAATATGGATTATTTCTGCATCTTTCTGATTAAGAAATAAAAATGGCTCCGGTATTCTTTGTGCTATTGCAGAACTTGCAGAACTTAGCTCCTCACTGCCAAATATCTGATAAACAGGGATTACCAGCCATTCATCGTTTTTATGGTCAGGTGTCTGAGGATTTATTTTGAAAAAGGA
>PMIG01000332.1 GCA_003157055.1 Bacteroidales bacterium
ATAATAATCCCGGGAATGATCAGGACAATGCAGCCGAGGATGACCAGGGCAACCACCAGCAGGTTTGCAAGGATTATGTTAAGGTAATTCTCCCAGAAACCTTTCAGCAGCAGTTCAAAATCGGGTTTGATCTTCCGTACTGCCTGAACAAAGATCATTTTGCTGCCGAAATCGATAACTGGCAATGCAAGAAAAGAGTAAAGCAGGGCAAGCAAACCAAAAAAACCAGCAAGCAGCCCCAGTGAAGCAAGGTTGAAAAATTCGTGGCTCATATGTCCGTGCCAGATCCACGGGAAATGATTCAGACCTGATGAATTAAAATTCATATGGAATATTTTTGTTGGCCCGGATAAGATTGTTACAACCAGAACTACAAGGAAGAGCCTTAGAAAATTGTCCCCCATTACACTCCATCCGGTTCCGAAGCTGTTACCGAAAGAGGGCCTCAATCTGTAATCATTATTTGTTTCCATTTTTTAAGTTTATTAAGTTTTAAGTTGATACCTTTTTGTGAAGCAAATGTAAACCACTGATTTTCCATGGGCGTCATACTATAGTAGTGAATTTTAATTTTCCTACTTAAGTATGCAGGGCCATACTTAAGTAGTATCTACTTTTATTCAGTTCAAAAGTTTTTAATACTTTTATAATATGCTGAAGTATCTCTTCTACATAGTTTTCATTATATCGGTTGCAATGGCAGCGCTTGGGATCATACTGTCATCACGCCTCAAAAACAGGTCAAAATCAGATCTCTTCTCTTCTCTGCTCTATTTCCAGGTATTTATATTTACTTTCGGGTTTTATGGTATCTGGGGACAGGTAATTATCAAGACGTTCCTGTCAGTCTTTTTTACTCCTGATCAGATGTCAAAGTTTACTGACATCTCTATTATTCTTGGCCTCCCTTTCCTTGTCTTCGCCTGGTTGATGCTGATAAGATTCTCGGCAGGGTTATCAGGCAGAAAAGACAGCAACCGGTTCATTTTCCTCTTTCTTTTCGTCAATTTCACCCTACTGGCAGCAGTCGGATATTTTACCACCAGGGAAAATACGATGAAGACTGTTTCCCTCATAAGAGAGTATTATATAATTATGAACCTCATCATATCTTTTATAGGAGCATACCTTATTCACCTTCCACTTAAAGGCCGAGCTGTCATCCACGATTATGACAGGAAGATTATTGCACCTTCAATGTTTATCATAATGATTGTGCAGTGTCTGCCGTATGTCTTTTATACCGGGCAGGAATGGCTTGCTGTAATTTTCATTTTTACCTTTTTTACAGGAAATGTTTTCCTGCCGGTGTACCTTAGCTACGGGACCCTTGTATCGGGATTGTCATCCAGGCCGGGAGTCGAAATATCTTTAGACGATTTTTACAGTAAGTTTGAAGTTTCTCCCCGCGAAAGGGATATTATTCAGGAAATCTGCAACGGGCTCAGCAACAAGGAGATTTCTGAGAAATTATTCATCAGCCTTCAGACAGTAAAAGATCATACCCACCGGATTTATATTAAAACTAATGTAAAGAGCAGGGTGCAGCTGATAACGCTGGTGAAGGAGGAAACTCAGGCTTCAGGTGACAGGCGTCTGGTGTCAGGCAGTTTCTAACGCTGACGATTCCATTTTCACGCTTTCTCCCCTTCGAAAAACTTGAGGAAAACCAGAATTGGACCGCCAGAGAATTTAAGTTCAATAGAATCACCTGTCGCCTCATTAAGCGTCCCTTCCCACCAGTTGTTAAGCTTGCGGTTATTTAACGGATAAAGGAGACCCGTTGATGTAATTTCGGTTGCGGGACAGATGGAGAAGACTGAGACTTGCTGTCCTTTTAATGATTCTATTCTACAATTGGTTATAAATGGAATGAAGATGCCGGAATCGGTTACCATTTTCACCTTTACAGTTTTAGCATATTCCACGAGCAGCGAAATGTTGCCAATTGAATGATCTTCCCGCTTCCCTCCTGCTCCAATGATCACCAGGTCATCATAGCCCGATTCATGACACCAAAGAACGGTTTTTGTAAGGTCATTTGTCTCCTGGCCGCTGTCGATATAAATCCTGTCGGCGAACCTGTTTTTAAGATCATCACTAAGAGAATCCATATCCCCGACGATTGCATCCGGAACCAGCCCGTATCTGACAAGGTTCTCCGCACTTCCGTCACAACATACGATCACTTCAGCTTTGTCCAGGATATCGAGAGGTATCGGGTGAACCGGGAACGAGCCGTCGGCAACTATAACTGCGTTAGTCATTTAATAAAACTATTGTTTTGTTAAAGATTTTTTCCATTCAATAAGCCCCGCAAACGACATTGCACAATATACAATATATAATATTACTGTCGGGTAGAGGTGTCTTGTAATAAACAGCACCGAAGCAAATGCATCGACAACGATCCAAAGATACCAGTGCTCATAAATCTTTCTGGCAAGCATCCAGGTTGCGACTATTGAAAGAGATGTAATAAATGAGTCGGCAGCAGGAACAGGTGAATCAGTCAGATGTGAAAGAACAAACCATAAAATAAAATATAATGCACACAAAACCGCTGCAAGCACAATACCTGTCTTTAAATCAATCCTGGTAACTTTGAGTCTTTCAGTTTCTCCTTTTCTCCCTTTCTCCCTTCCGCTTTGAGGAATCTCCGTTCCACTTCGATCTCCCATTCTCCCGCTCTTCTTTCTGATCCACCAATACCATCCCAGCACACTTATAACCAGATAATAACCCTGGAGGCTCGTGTCGGCGTAAAGCTTCCCCGTAAAAAATACCCATATATAAACTGCTGAGGTTATTATGCCTATTGGCCAAAGCCACAGGTTCTGTTTTATCTCGAGAAAAACGTATAATATCCCTGTAACAGCTCCGAAAACTTCAATGTAATTATTTGATATCCAGTTAAAAATGTCCATTTAATCAAACTTAATTAAAATGTAAAGCTCGCTTTTAACATGAAATTTATTCCTGCCTGAGGGAAATAATATGACCAGGTGTTTTCTTTCCCGTCCTCATACCAGTTTCCGCCATAGGCATTGCTTTCATACTTTGAATTAAAGATATTGTTTACCAGAAGCTGGAATTCAGTGTTTTTTAATCCCTTTATTGCCGGATTGAAGCTAACCATCACGTTATTTACAAAATAAGGATCTATCATGCGGTCATGGCTCATTGTATTATCAAAATACTGACTGCCTACATATTTACTGATCAAATGCATTTCAAGGTTTCTGATTACCCTGAAGTTCATATCGCTGGAACCCGTTATAACAGGTGAATATGCGATATCGACTGTCCCGAGCTTTTTATTTTTATAAACCAGCAACGAGTCAGATGTGATATAATCTGTATAATATTCTGTGAAATTGAAAATCTTATTCCTGCTTATCGTCAGGCTGAAATTCCAGCTGAAAAATTCTGCCGGCTTTATCCCGGCTGTAAATTCAGCACCCATACGATTGCTTTTTTCGACATTTGTCATTATCGGATATCCGGTGCTGCTCAGTTCACCTGTCGGAACAAGCTGGTCTTTATAGTACATGCCATAAAGGCTTATGCCGAGGGAGTATTTATTGCCCCTTATCTTGTAGCCCAGCTCAGAGTCGTACAATGTTTCCGGCCGGGGAGTAGCATCAGGGTCACCGGCTGCCTCTGTAAAATCAGAACGGGAGGGTTCACGGTTGGCAACCGAAAAAGAGAGAAATGCATCCTGGTCAGGCGTAATTGAGAAGAAGAGTCCTGCTTTGGGATTAAAAAAACCATACTTATGATCTGAATTCAAAACTTTAAGATCATCATCAATACCATTAATATTATAATGTATAAACCTGTACTGAAGATCACCGAAAAGTGAAATCTTATCGGTTAAAGAATAATCTGCCTTACCATATAGGCTTATCTCGCCTTTAGCTCCATGTCCAAGATACCATTGGTAATCCTTTTCAAGGTTTCCGGCATTTCTCATCCATATTATCCTTCCATAATGATTTCCGTAATAATAATTTGCACCTCCTCCAATAACTGCCTCCAGCTTCTCCCTTTTATATTTTAAGGACCAGACCATTCCTGAAAAATCGTTCTTCATCCATTTCCTCCTTATAAGATCTGTCGATGAAATGGTTGAATCACCAATTATCATATCGGGAAGACCATACGCTGAAAGTGCATCATCCTGCTTATATTCTTCATAATATCCCTCACCGGTGGTATAATGCAGAGCAGCGTTGAAGTTCAGGGATTCATTTATCCTGAAACTATAAAGAAGCTGATAATGGTTTTGAAAATAATTGTCAGATTCATTATTGTAGTATTGTATTATTCCATTTTCATCTGTGTATTCCCCGGCCGGGTTATATCGTCTGTCAACCGATAGCATCTCCTTCGGAACACCCCACCAGCTAATGCCTGTATGCTCTTCGCCCAGGATAATATTGGCCTGTAATCTCGACCTTCCGCTTCTGTACACTCCGCTCAGGTAAGCCGACTTATGATCCGACCAGGTTCTCCTGATATAACCATCACTGTGAAGCTGAGAAAGCCTCATCATAAATGCAAACTTATTCGCAAGAAGACCTGTGGCGGCAGTTACTGTGTTCTTAATTGTATTATAAGAGCCATATGATGTACTGATCTGAGCTAACGGTTCATTTTCGGGACTTTTTGTCTGAATACTTACTGTCGCACCAAATGCTGCTGCGCCGTTTGACGAAGTGCCTGCACCCCGTTGCACCTGGATATTGTCGGTCGAAGATGCAAGGTCGGGAAGATCTACCCAGAACACCTCCTGTGATTCAGGATCGTTAAGAGGTATGCCATCAATAGTAACATTTATCCTGCTTGCATCAGTACCGCGGATACGGAGACTCGTATAGCCGATCCCGGTGCCAGCCTCTGACGTTTCAACAAGTGATGGGGTCAAGCCAAGAATATACGGAATATCCTGGCCGGTGTTCTGATTTCTCAGAGCCTCATTCCCGATTGTTACGTAAGCAAGAGGCGAATGTTCTCCTGCCCGTGTCGCATTAACTATTACCTCACCAGCCTCAAGCGGTTTCTGAACCAGGGTAATATTCACGACTGATTCTCCGTCAACGTTTGCCTCAACCGTCTTTGTATCATAACCCAAAAAGGAGAAACGGATCCTGTAAATGCCAGTTTTCAATCCTGAAAGTACATAATTGCCGTCGGGATTGCTGTGAACCCCCAAAAACCCATTTTCGATAACAATGCCTGCACCATTGAGGGGATTTCCTGATTCATCAGTTATTTTTCCCTTTACAACACAGCCTTTTCCCTGGAATCCTAAAGCATCTGACATTATTACAACACCGGCAATTAAAAGCAAAGCAATTTTTAGCCTCATAGTCAATTTATTTTAACTACTGAAAATCAGGTTGCTTTTAATTAGCT
>PMIG01000250.1 GCA_003157055.1 Bacteroidales bacterium
CGTTCATTCTTCCAGAAATGCACCAATAAAAAAACCGGGCTGGCTCCGGATTATGCCAATTTTGACGGCACTCCCTTTTCAAGGGGAACATATTCACGATCGGCAGATTTCTCCTATGACGCCCGCCGCACTCAGATGAACTGGTCCGTTGACTGGTCATGGTGGCAAAAGGATCCCCGCGAGCAGGCATTAAGCAACCGGCTTCAGGAGTTCTTTAAATCCCAGGGTATGGATACTTATGGTTGCCAGTTTACGCTTGACGGTCAGCCTCTCGATAATAACCATGCAAAGGGACTTGTTGCTACGAATGCTGTTGCAAGCCTTGCAGCAACAAATGCTCTNNGGACTTCTTTATATGATGGCGATGCTCCACTGCAGCGGGGAGTTCAGGATCTGGTAGTCTTGACCATGATTTGAAAAGTAACGGATATATTAGGTTTCTCGACTTTTGTTGATCTTTTATTGAAAAAGATTGTATATTTATATTAATAAACCGATTGTCAATCGTCTAAATCCTGATGCAATGAGAAATATACTAATCCTATTTTTCCTTTTATTGTGTTCAACGCTATTTGGTCAAATTCCTGTGCCAAAATATGGTGATGTTGAAATCAATGACCTGAAGATGACACATTATGAAAAGGATACAACAGCAGATGCTCTTATTCTGTTTGATAATGGAGCTTCCTACTTCGACCTGAAAATGGACAGGGAATTTCAATTTATTTATGATAGGCATATACGAATTAAAATTTTTAAGAAATCAGCATTTCATTATGCAGATTTTACAATTAGATTATATAAAAGCGGTCAGAGCCGCGAAGTTTTAAGTGGAATCAAGGGTGTTACTTTTAATCTCGTGAACGGTAAGGTTGTTAAATCAAAACTGGATTTGGATAAAATATATGAAACTGAAAGTAAATTATATACAGAAAAGAAATTTGCTTTTCCCGAAGTGAAGGAAGGGTCAGTTATTGAGCTATCCTATTCAATCACATCTGATTTTCTGTACGACTTCAGAGGATGGAATTTTCAATATGGCTGTCCGGCACTTTTTAGCCAGTTCTCAGCAAGTATCCCGGAATATTTTGTTTACAGGCGCTCAACAAGGGGATATTTGAATTTTGATATTGCCAATGAAAAGCAGGGGAAGAGGACTTTTGATATTCACTATGAATCCGAGATTAATCCCGGAATGACTAGCGGGGGTGCAGGGAGGAAACCTGCAGAAAATTATACTATTACAGCAAATACGAATGAAACAGTAATGGCTGTAAAAGACGTCCCGGCCCTTATCCCTGAACCAAATGTTGATTGTATTGAAAATTATTTACAATCAATTGACTATGAATTACTCAGTATTCAGCTGCCAAACCAGATGAGAAAAGATTACACCCAGTCATGGGAGACTGTAAATCAACAAATGCTTGGTGATGAGGATTTTGGTAGTCTGCTTAGATCTGGTAGATTCATTGCCGATACTGTTGCCAGTATTTGCCATAATTTAACCACACCTTTAGCAAAAGCTGTCGGCATTTATACCTATGTCCAGCATTGGATGAAGTGGAATGGTGAATACAGGTTGTGGGCCCGGGACGGATTGAAGAAACCTTATTCGAATCGTGCAGGAAGCAGTGCTGAAATAAATCTACTTCTGACACTAATGCTTCAAAGCGCCGGATTACAGGCAAATGCAGTTATGTTCAGCACACGCGATAACGGCATCGCTCTCGCTGCCTATCCAACAATCTCGAAATATAATTCAGTCCTTGCCAGTGTTGATATTGAAGATAAGACATACCTTCTGGATGCTGTCAGTAAGTATTGCCCTTTCGGCTTAATTCCGTCAAACGATTTAAACGGCAAGGGAAGGGTTGTTAATAATTTAACAGGAGACTGGGCTGACTTAGCGGCATCCTCTAAATATATTGAATCAAAGAACTTTACTCTTGATATCAATACTGATGGAACATTAAAGGGTTCAGCTGTTGAATATTATGACGGATATGCAGGCGTTGCATTCAGAAATGACCTAAGTACTGAAAAGAGTCTGGATGATTATTTCAGGAAGATGCAGGAAAATATCAAAGGTCTTGTTATAAATCAATTTTCTGTATTGGACAGAAATGATATTAACAAAAGAGTACAGGATTCGTTGAATATTGAGATTGCTGATCATCTGGATATGGTTGGCGATAAAATAATTTTTACCCCGTTATTGTTTGAAAAGGTTGAAAAGAACCCTTATACACTTGAGGAAAGAAAATATCCTGTAAATTATACATACCCGATTTCACGAACTTATGTTTTTGTCTATAAGCTGCCTGAAGGTTACACTATTGAATCACTTCCCAAACCAGTTATTTTAAAATTGCCGGACAATTCAGTATCCATTACTTATTCAATTCAAAGTTCAGGCAATCAGATTATTGTTGTCTATATTCAGAAAATAAATAAAGTTCTTTTTCTTCCTGACGAGTATAAAAACCTGAAGACATTATACGATCAGATTGTTATGAAACAGGCGGAACAGATTATTCTGAAAAAGAATAGCTGAGAGAACACCATACCTTTGAAATAATGATAAACTCTTTCTATCTGTGAAAAAATACTTACTGACATTTTCCATTATTCTGGCTTTACCATTATTGACAGCCTCGGGTCAGTTTTTTTCTGTTGCTTCAATACCTGACAGCCTGCTGGAGAATGCTGACCTGGTGCTCCGCGACTTTGACCAGCAGTTTGTGATGAATTCTGTGAACAGCGGCACAGAAACAGTAAGGAAAGTGTGGACAATTCTTAATAAGGAAGGAGAGAATGAGGCTTCACTTTATGTCATTTATAACAAGGACAAAGTTGTGAAGGTAAAGCAGATAATCCTTTTCGATAAATCAGGCAAGAAGATTAGAACTGTAAAACAATCTGAAATACAAGATTCCCCTGCGCACATGGAATCTGTGTTGTTTTCCGACAATAGGGTTATCTCATTCAGTCCGATTTACGCAGATTATCCATACACTGTGGAATATGATTATGAGATCAGTTTTGATAATAATATCAGTTTTAGAAGATGGATGCCTTTATTTGATTATAATATTTCAGTGGTAAAGGCAAGACTTTCTGTCATTCATTCANNACCGTTTGATATATCCATTACTGAAAGAGTGCCATCTGTTTACCTGATGCCTGCTGTTCTTAAATATGATAAAAATGTCGGGACTTCGGACAGTTGGAAGAATTATGGTTCTTGGGTCAGAAGTCTGTATACCGACAAAGATATCTTGCCAGCTGAAGCAAAAATGAAAATTTCGGCATTGATTAATAATATTCCTGATACCCTTCTAAGAATAAAAGCCTTATATGATTATTTACAGCAGAATACAAGGTATGTTGCAATAGCCTTAGGAATTGGAGGTTACCAGCCATTCGATGCAGAGACGGTCTACCGGACAGGTTACGGTGACTGTAAAGCTTTGAGTAACTATATGTCTTCCATGCTAAAACTTACCGGTGTTAAATCATATCCTGCGTTGGTATCAGCTGGCCGGCATATAGAATCTATTTTTAAGGATTTCCCTAATTTCGGACAATTCGATCATGTTATCTTATGTGTGCCCTTCAGGCAAGATACAATCTGGCTTGAATGTACAAGTCAGCAGATTCCTTTTGGATTCCTTGGCGATTTTTCTGATGACAGGCAAGTCTTGTTAATAACGGAAAATGGCGGAATATTTGCACATACTCCACGGTATGATGCTGCTGAAAACAGCATGAAGTGCACTTCATACCTGAGCATAGATTCAAGCGGAATGGCTAAATGTTCAATTAAAACAATAGTTAAGGGACTCCAATATGATGAATTGTCGTCAATCCTCAATTCAAATATTGATGATCAGAAAAAATGGTATTATAAAAACTCAGCTTTCCCTTCATTGCAGATCTCGGGTTTTTTAGTCAGAAATGATAAAAACATGCATCCTTCGGCCACAATCGATGTCTCATTATCATCACAGAACTATGCCTCATTTTCAGGTAAATACATTCTTCTCCCGCTAAATCTGATAAACAATCAGAAACCAATCCAGAAAATGCTGAAATCACGGCAATCTGATTTCGAAATTGCCAGATCATTTACTGATTTTGATTCGCTGGTATACAGGCTTCCTGTGAGTTATAAGCCCGAATCCCTGCCGAATGGGATAGAATTAAATACAGATTTCGGGAAGTATTCATATTATGTCAGGCTTGATGGCAACAAATTAATTTATGTGAGAAATTGCATGTTAAACCAGGGTCGCTACAAGCCCTCGAAATATAATGAACTATTCAATTTTATATTGGCAATATCAAAGGCAGACAATCTGAAAATTCTCCTGACTAAATAGATACGTATTCGACTAATATTTTGTTAATCTTACTAAAAGCGGAATCTTTCTACCTGTTTTATTGTCTAATAGATAAAGTTTTCTACAGAGAAATTAAAAAACAGGAATATGAATAAGATGATAAAAACAACGGGTATGGCGCTGATGCTATTAATGGCAGGCGCTTTAACTCTCTCTGCACAGCAAAACATGAGAGGTATGAGGATGGATACTACCAGGATGCACAGGATGATGATGAACCGTGAAAGGCCATTGATGATGAACTCTGATTCAATGCCCATGCGAGGAATGGGTCATGGAATGAGACCCGGGATGATGCAGCACGATATGAGAGGAATGTGCCAATGTCCCATGATGCAACAGGACAGGGGTATGCAACAGCGTGGTATGGGAATGGGGCCCTGGATGCACGGAAGAATGAACCCCGGGATGATTATTGACAATATCCCCAACCTCAGCGACCAGCAGAAGAAGGATATAGCTGTGATGCGCATCGACCAGCAGACTGAAATGAAGAATCTGGCCGAAGATATGCATTCAAAGATGAAGGCAATGCGAGAAGCCCACAAGTCTGCTATTGAAAAGTTACTTACTCCGGAGCAGAAGAAATGGCTTGATGATAATACACCTAAGCCGCAGACTCCTAATAAACCGGAAGCAGCTCCAGCTAAAACAAAGTAAGGGAAAGCAAATAGCTTATATTATTAAAGGATATCATAATAATAATCCGACCCTCATCAGGCCGGATTATTTTTTAATTATAGTTTAACAAATTCAACTATTGCACGGTTGCACGATATTTCTTACAACCCCATCTTCTTTGCAATAGCTGTCGGGATAGCTGCCTTGTTTACCATTATATTCGTAGTGCGCAACGCTACATAAGGCTTCGATACATATATAAATCCATCGTATTTACCCATAACGCCCCATGAATTCTTAACCTTGTAATAGCTATTACCCATCTGGTCGGTAGCTATTCCTACGATATGCATTCCATGGTCATCGGTAGTGGTATAATTGTCGAATTCCTTCTGGCGTAATTCCTGAGTGATAACTTTCTCAGGATGAGGACCGCTGAAAGCAGCCAATCTTTCTGCATCCGTCATATCGGTCCAGTTCTTTTCGGGTATGATTGCGACACCCTCTTTCATAGAAAAGCCCCTGTCGCTCATATCGCTGGCCCAGGCTACCGTATATCCGTTATTTACAGAATTGTCGATCACCTGCATCATTTCATCGAGAGGCAGGTTATAGAAGTAACCGGCAGCCCAGTTGTCGGGTACCTCAAGGACAAACTGCTTATAAAATGGGTGATGGTTAAATGAAGTTATTATAGCATAATCATTTGGGTTGAGACCCAATTCCTTCATAAATGATAAAGGAGTATAGTTTTTACCCTCATAGGTGAATGTGGCGGGGATCTTGCCGAGATATGCATCAAGAATGCCGTTAAGTCCGGCGAACCAGGCTGTTGTCAGCTTTGGGCTTTTTACCAGGGCATCCATATATCCTTTAAGGACGCCATCCATTTCAC
>PMIG01000008.1 GCA_003157055.1 Bacteroidales bacterium
CCGTTCACCACGCATAATACCAGCCTTAATATAGGAAGATATAAGCGTCGGGTCAATCTCGCCATACTTATCCGGTTCATCATTATGTTTTTCGGGCACATCAAATATTGTTATGACCTCAGCCTCTTTTGCAGGGCCGGACAAAAAACATATCTCCTTTTTACCACCACTAGGCGCAAACTGAGAAAATGTATCAAGCACCGCCTGATGGACTTCCTTGTAGTTCTCATCTTTCTTTGTCGGCAGAAAAATTGTAAGTGTTTGTACCGCCCTTGTAGCGGCGACATAGAAAACATTTGCCTTCTCGCGGCGCATCCGCGCCAGATTTACTTTATGATTTTTAATAATATCCTTAGCAATAGCTGATTCGCTGGCGTCCCAGAACTTGAACTCACTACTTGTAAATTGCACATGACATTTCTCAGAGCGCAGATAGAAGGGCGATTCTTTTTCTTCCTCATTCCAGAAAACAAAAACATGCTTAAACTGAAGCCCTTTTGTCCCGTGGATAGTATCAACCTTAATATTCTCCCTGTTCTCGGCCTCCGGCACCCTCACACTAAACCGTATATTGAACATCCGTAAAAGGAAATCATCTGCGTCAGCGCCCCCCTCACTAAAGAATGACTGCGCCTCATCCTGCCATATATCAAGTATTGTTGCGGGCAGTTTCCCGCGCAAAAGCTCAACTGCGCAACTTACAGCCATTATCCCGAAAGGTTTGGGAAATTTCTTGGCAAACTCAATTTTGACATCCTCTATATTCCCGAATATCTCACTCCATAACGGCGACTGCGCCGCCATTTTTGCGAATTGTGTATCACCCTCTTTTGAAAGGACGCTCATTATGAAAAGCATTACAGCAACACCTTCTTCTGTCGAAAGAAGCTGCCTCCCTTTGACCTCTGAGACACCAATGCCTTCCTTTAAAAGCTCAGATGCTATCTTCTGAACATGGTTGTTGGTAGCTGCAAGCACTGCCATATCGCCCCACTGACAGCCGTACTCCGACTTTTTTGCCTTCAGAACCTCAAGTATAGCGGTATAGAAACGGGCTTCCGAACTGCCATCTTTTTCCAACTGAACAAGATTCACCTCTGTAACGCCATCAAACCCGTTAGTTTTTTCCGGCGGTTTCTGCGTTTCTTCTCTTTCTTTTCCGGCAAAGAGATTTTCTACAAGTTTATTAAAAAAAGAGATAAGAAGCGGTGTGCTTCTATAGTTATATTCAAGAGAGCTTTCATTTATTACGCTGTTTTCTATATACTTTCCAATTGCCTCTTCAAGCGCATCGCGGTTTGCGCCACGCCATCCGTATATCATCTGTTTCCAATCGCCCACAGCAAAGAACGATCTTTCGCCCCGCTCGCCATGGCCGGATAAAATCTCGTCAATAAGGGGAAGTAGTATCGCAATATCGCCTATTGAGGTATCCTGAAATTCGTCTATCAGAAGATGCTCAGTCCTATCAAGNNCATCTGCCGCAGCAAGATATATCTCGCAAAGAAACGCAACGGCAAGCTCCCTAAGGAGAGCCTTGTTTATTGATAGCTTCTCGGCTACCTTTCTGTAATCCTTGAAAACCTTGTTAAGATCTGAGTATGGTCCCTTATCCCACTCTATCTTCTTGCCAAGGCTCTTGTAATTTTGCAGATCAGAATGGGTTGCAACTGTCTTAGAAATAAAACTGTCATAATCGACCAAAGTATTTATAACCCTATTTTGAACATTACCAGCCGGAATCAGTTCCGACAATTTTTTTGCCTTTTCACTAAGAGATTCAAGCATATTCCTTAATATACCGTTCTCTTTCATAATATCATCAAGTTCTTCAAGCCTATCCATATCCATCAGACAGCGCTCGATGGTTTGTTCGTCTGCAAGCGGACCCCAAAGTGTATCGATGTCTGTTCTTAATATCTTGGCTGCGATTATCAGCTTATTTCCTCTGCCACTGTGCATTACACCGTCTCGAAAAAGGCTTTCTATCTCGCCGGATAATTCTATCTGTGCCTTCTCGTCAGCCAGCTTTGGCGCAAAACCGCATGCAGCAAAAAGCCTGTAAAAAAAAGAATCTATCGTTGAATACCCGACGCGACCCGCCTCCATAATAAGTCGCAGCCTCTCCAATAGGAGCATGTCTTTTTTTGACGCTATCTTTTCCATAATACGGGAGCGCATCTCAGCAGTGGCAGCACGGGTAAATGTAAGGGCAGTAATGAATTTTGCACCGGTAACTATCCGGTTAAACACCTCATCTGTGAGCCTTGTTGTTTTTCCCGAACCTGCCGAAGCTTTCAGAAGAATACTTTCCATTAGTTATTCCCCCGTGAAGCCTTATAATAAGCTTCCCTTCCGCATAATGCCTGAAACAGACAGTATTCGCACTCCTGACAGTTATGATCAGGCAGAAGTTCACTCCCGCCGATTATTGCGTCAAGGCGCTCCTTTATAGCAGACATAAGCTCATCCGCCGTAACGCTCTGTTCCAAGGGAAGCTCCATAACCCGATCTTTTGAGGATTCTTTCAGGAAATAAAAACGGGCACCTTCCACTCCTTCATTAAAGTGCTGATAGATAATAAGCTGTGCCACAGGGTGTAAAATACCTTTTTCGCTAAAGCGCTCCAGCACGGTTGTTTTTTCTGATATCTTATATTTGCTTTTCTTTTTTGAATACTTAAAATCAATAACCTCGGTTCGCCCCGATATCTTTGCCAGTCTGTCTGACCTTCCGGTTATCTTATAGCACCCGGCGATCGTGCCGCTGAATTTTCCCTCGCACGATATAGCATTATCAGCAAAAACTATGCGCTGGCCTGACTCTAACTCGTCTGCATATATCTCCTTTAATAAGATCTTTGCGTTAAGCATGTAGATATTTATCCCGTCAATATCTCTTATCTCGGCGTTTTCATCACTTTCCCAAAGCTCGTCAAAAAGCCTCTCCCATTTATCAAGCAGTTCCTTTCTGCCAGTCGAGAGTTGTTGAAGGAATTTATGGACAAAATTACCCATCTGCATATTTATTTTCTCATCATCATCCATAAATGAAGGAGGTTCAATCCTAAGTATATATTGCTGGTAGAACAAAAATGGGCACGCAAGGATCTTTACAAGGCTCGAAAACGAATATGTAAAATCTTTAAGCCTGTTTCTTAGATTATCATCAATTGTTATCACAGGCATTTCAGTGCGTTGCTTTTTTGACGGTGATTCTTTAAATGCTGTTGTCGCGATTGGTTTTCCAAATTCCTGCGAAAGAAGGCTCATATAGTAGCTCGGCGTTCTTTCCCGTATCGTATCGTTCACCGATACTATTTTGATCCTGTCGCCCTGTGCCAGAATCTGCCTGAAAAGAAGGTCTTCGCATTCAAATACACTTTTTCTCATCTGCGGAACATGCACCGGATTTATGAAAGGTCCCTCAAACGGCTGTGTCGGCATTATGCCGCTATCAAGTGGAAGTATCAATCCCCGGCTGAATCTCTCTCCCGAAACATGGCCGAAACCGACAACCTGTATCGGGGCCGACCTACTCCCTGTGATGCGGAATTTTTTCGCTTCGAGAAGTATTTTCGCAGCATCCTTTAGATTACGCCCCAGCCTCTCTTTCCAATCATCAAGGAGGGTGGAAAAAGATACGGCAGCCTCAAGCGCCTCACACTCCTCCCGGACATAATTTTCTCTATTCTTTGATAATTCCATCGCGCAGGTTGTGGCATATCTCTTAAAATCTGGCATTAGGCCTGAATGCTCAGCCTTTCCTATCTCAGCCAAAAGCCTTCTTCCTGCCGAAGTTGTCGAAAATGGCAGCCAAACAGCAAGATTGACAGCATTTGCGAACAGGCGAAGCGATCTGTTCCAAAGCATTGTTGTGAGCGACTCATCAAGTAAATATATCATAAGCTGATCGTTTGCCGACCGATCTTTAAGGAAATTTGAGACCTCAAGCGTGACAAGGTCAACTATAGCATGAAGCCCGGAAAGCCTAATCAGCTCGATGCCCGCGCCTTCTGAGGTCTCGACCCCGCCGCCGAATGACAAAACAAGATTCTTTGCCGAATCAAACGGAAGACTATCAGTCCCGGCTAACTCAAGCCCGAAAAGCGGCTTATCAATGAATAACCGTTCTCTACTTATCTTTCTGTAGAACCGCTCGATCACTGGTGTTATCTCGGGAAGTCCTATAAATATCTCCTTTTCGCCCGGGGTGATCTCATCAAGCCGCACCATTTCGAGTTCCGGTATGAAGATATCTGTTTTGGAAAGCCGCATGCGAAAATCCTTCGCAGTTTCAAGGTATTCCTCAAG